>JBJKOV010000485.1:0-4434 GCA_046707105.1 Thermodesulfovibrionales bacterium | reverse complement strand
AATTTTCGTATCTTTTCAGCACAAGCCGTCTGCCTTCCTCTGCGGACTTCGTTGCCGCCTTCGCAAGATCCAGTCCCTTTTCCGTCTCGTCCACGCCAAGATATGCGTCGTAGACTTTGAATCGCAGTTCCTTCCTGAACCCGTCCAGATATTCGCCGGTTTCGGCGATCCTGTGCCTCGCCTTTTCCCTCTCATGCTCGCGTTTCGCGCCGTCAAACAGGTCCCACCGGAGAAAGGCGACCACCTGCCAGCTGTCCCCATCCGCCCCGAAGGGACTGCTGTGGTCGTTCAGCTGATATGTGCCTCCCACTCCCACGACAGGCAGGTATCCGGCATTCGCCATCTTCAACTCATTCCTGGCGTTCCTGTAACGCTCCTCGAGGGACCGCAGGTCTTTTCTTGCGAGAGACTCTCCATAATAATAATCGAGGTCCTTTACCTCAAACGAAGGCCTTTTGTCCGTTACGTCTACCGATTCCGCCAGGCCGAGCATCAGGCCGAGGGCCCTCTTGGCGACTTCGAGGTCCTTTCGCGCGGTCACCAGCTTTTCTTCGCCCGACGACAGGGCAACCTGCGCCCTCAGGACATCGGAATAGAGTCCAAGGTTGTTCCTGTAGCGGGCTTCCGCTATCCGGTAATGCTCCTTTGCGTCTTCGATGCCCTGTTCCGCGACGCCCACATAGGACTTCGCCGTCTGAACTCCAAGGTACGTCTTGAATACGCGGAAGGCTATCTCTTCCCTTTTTCTGTCAAAGTCGTCCCCTTTAGCCGTGACCTCTTTCTTAGCCATGGCTAAGGCTATATATGCCTTGGGCGCAAAGACCGGCTGCTCGAAGGAAAAACTCGTCTGGAAATCATTTACCGGCGGCGGGCTGTTGAGGGAGCTTATTGCGAAGTCCTGCTCTGAAAACCGCTCCTGGTTGAGTTTGGCCATAAAGGCATAAGTGGGATTGTTCGTCCTCATATATCTTTCTTCAAAGGTGAGTTTGGGCAGCATCAGGCTCCGGGCGATTCCGACATCCTCCCTCTGCCCGAGCACAGACTCCCGGAAAGCACGTATCTCGGGATTGTCCCGCAGTGAAGATTGAATCGCCTCCGTGAGCGTCATTACCCTGTCTCCCGCGAACGCCTCCGGGAGAAAAACAGAGGTTAATACGACGGTCAGCACTGTGATGAAGACGGTCCGCCTGAACATGGAGATTATTCTCCCGTCGCCTCACGTGCGATCTTCTTTCTTTTCTTTTTCATAAAATCTGAAAAAGTCTTCATATCGCACTTGCCGGTTTTCTTCTGGAATTCCTCGCACTCGCCGAGGGACGTCAGGTCCCTTGCTAGAATGCTATCAGATTTCAGGAGACCCTTCAATAAACCGACGATCCTGCGATTAGCCGGGTCCATGTCCTTACTGAGGGAATAAAAAACCAGTTTTCCTTCTTTTCTTTCCCTGAGAAAACCGGCCTCGTCCAGAAGATGAAGATTACGGGACACAAGGGGCTGCGAGATTCCGAGGACCCCCATGATCTGACACACACACAACTCTCTCTTCGTAAGAAGCATCAGGACCCTCAGACGTGTGGCGTCCGACAACAGCTTCATAATTTTCACAACGTTAGTCATAATCATCATATAACCAGATGTTTATATGACATGTCAAGGATTTTTTGCACTGACAGATGAAATACTCCGGGAGCCCGGAGACTTCGGTGCCATTCCCGCAATCCTCATGTGTAATATTCATCAGGGAATTATTTCATTTAAGCTACAATTACTGTATGAAGAAACTCGACTTTCATGTGGGCCCGGATGATTCGGGGCATCGCGTTGACCTCGCGGCGTCGGAGATGGCGGGTCTCACCCGCTCACAGATTCAGCGTCTCATCGAAAAAGGACTGCTGACCGTAAACGGGACAGCCGTCAAACCTAACTACAAAACCAGGACGGGCGATATCATATCCCTGACAATCCCCCAAGACGAGGAAACCCTCCTGCCGGAAGATATCCCTGTTGAAGTCTTATATATTGACGAATACGTAGCCGTCGTCAACAAGCCGCCCTCCATGGTGGTTTACCCCGGGGCAGGCCACGGCAGCGGAACCCTCATAAACGCTCTCGCTTTTCGCGTCAGAAAGCTCGCTTCTGTGGGTGGTCCGCTGAGACCGGGTGTAGTACACCGACTCGACAAGGACACGTCAGGGGTCATGGTCGTTGCAGTCGACGACAGTGCGTACTATGATCTTGTCGGGCAGTTCAGGGAGAGAACGATCACCAGAAAATATATCGCACTCGTCAGCGGAGCTCTCACCGGGGAAAGCGGCGAGATATCCCTGAAGATCGGGCGGTCCGAGTCGGACAGGAAAAAGATGTCGACAAAGGTCAGAAGGGGCAGGGAAGCGGTAACAAGATGGAAAGTTATTGAGCGCCTCGCCGGCGCGACCCTCATCGAAGCCCGCCTCGGCACCGGCAGGACACATCAGATAAGGGTCCATTTTGCGGCTGTCGGACATCCCGTCCTGGGCGACAGGACTTACGGGAAAAAGACGTTCATCGAAATAAACAGGAGGAAGATAACCTTCCCAAGGCAGATGCTCCACGCGACACTGCTCGGCTTTGTCCATCCCGCAACGGGCCAATACATGGAGTTTGCGAGCGAACTGCCGGATGACATGGAAGAAAAGCTCGCGGAGTTGAAAGAGAGCCGTAGATCTGATGGCTGACTGCTGATTGCCGGGTGCTGAGTGCCGATGGCTAAGTGCCTGCCTTAATTTGACAACCACCTTCTCCTCTGCTACGTTTTAGGTGAATGTATGCGTGAGGAGTCTGAATGAATATAGGAATCATCGGCTCGGGAGACATGGGCAGCGGACTCGGCGGGATCTGGGCTGAGAAGGGACATGTTGTC
Organism: Thermodesulfovibrionales bacterium; assembly: GCA_046707105.1. GTDB lineage: Bacteria > Nitrospirota > Thermodesulfovibrionia > Thermodesulfovibrionales > UBA6898 > JARRRD01. Next base: position 1,535 of record JBJKOV010000485.1, on the reverse strand, counting down.
CTGTACAGCTTTTCACACAGCCGGGAGAAGCTGAAAAACCTGGCTGCTTCTCACAAGAACGCCCTGACCGGCACCCCTGCGCAGGCCGTTGCCCACGGCGACATTATTCTGCTATCGGTGGGATGGAAATCAATAGGCGACGCAGTAGCGGCGGCCGGTCGGATAAGGGGCAAGATCGTCATAGACTGCACGAACCCTCTCACGCTGGACGCCAGCGGCCTCGAAATCGGACTTTCGACATCAGGGGGCGAGGAGGTAGCGAGGCTTCTGCCGGAGGCAAAAATTGTGAAGGCGTTCAACACGGTCTATGCTGAGATATACCACTCAGATTCCCGGCTCTTCGGTTCCAGGATGCCGACGATGCTTTATTGTGGTGACGATTCCGAGGCCAAAAGGGTGGTGTCCGAGCTGATCGTCGAGACCGGATTTGAGCCTGTAGATGCCGGACCGCTCATTAGCGCCCGTTACCTTGAACCCTTGGCCATGTTGATGATCCAGCTGGGTATTGTCCAGGGAATGGGTACAAACATAACCTTGTCTCTGATGCAGCGCTGAAGCCCGGCAGTCCATGAGGAACATCGCGCTTTTTGCCGCCCTCGCCCTTCTGACGGGCTGCACGACCTTCCATGCGAAGCCCCTCAATTCTTCCTCGACGGCGTCCGAATTCGAGGCGCGGACGCTCCGGGACAAAGGGCTTGAAAATTTCATCGATAAACACCTCAACGGGAAAGTCGCTCCATGGCCGCCCGGGACATGGGACCTGGAAATGTTGACCCTGGCGGCTTTTTATTATAATCCGGAGATAGACGTGGCAAGGGCAAAATGGGAGACAAGCGAAGCGGACGTTACGACCGCCGGCGAAATACCCAACCCGAGGGCCGGCTTCACCCCGATGTATCATGCCGACCCGGGAGGGCTGCCTCCCTGGACGCTGACCCTCGCCCTTGACATCCCGGTGGAAACTGCGGGCAGGCGCGGTTACAGGATTGACGTCGCAAGGCATCTCACTCTCGCGGCACTTCTGGCGATCAATAATACGGCATGGAATATAAGAAGCAGATTGAGGCGGCGTTTCCTTTCTCTTTACGGTGTCCTGCAGAAAGAGCGCCTGCTGGAAAAACAGAAACTCATCCTGTCGGAGATAGTGGGGCTCTACAGGCAGCGCCTCGCCGCAGGCGAGGCATCCGGCTTTGCCTTCACATCGTCGGTCATAGAGCTCGATAAGGCCGTCCTGTCCCTTTCCCTTGCCGCAAAAGAAGTTGCCCAGGCATGGCATGGTTTGGCCGGTTCTATCGGACTGCCCGCAGGTTCTCTGGAGGGCGCGGATATTTCCTGGGCCGACATGGAACAGGTGAACGCCGGTCTGTACACACCGGCGGTGAAACGCGAGGCGCTTCTTGGCAGGGCCGATATCCGGGCGGAGCTCCAACGGTACGAGGCCGCACAGTCGGAACTGCGCCTTGAGATAGCGAAACAATATCCCGACATCCGCCTGGGGCCGGGCTATTCCTGGGACCAGGGGGATAACGAGTGGT
>JBJKOV010000484.1:0-3849 GCA_046707105.1 Thermodesulfovibrionales bacterium | reverse complement strand
GAGGAACTCACGCCCGGAACAACTTCGAACCTGATGCCCTCCTTCGCCAGCACCTGTGCCTCCTCGCCGCCACGTCCGAAAACGAAGGGATCTCCTCCCTTGAGGCGACAGACGACTTTTCCCTCTTTCGCTTTTTGTACGATGGCTGCGTTAATCTCGTCCTGGGTCATGGTGTGGTGGCCGCCCCGTTTTCCAGCGTAAATGAACTCGGCGTCGTGGCTGATGTAATTCAGTATCTGGGCATTCAGATGAAAATCGTATATCACCACCTCTGCCCTCTGGAGGCAGCGCAGACCTTTTACCGTAAGAAGACCTATGTCTCCAGGACCGGCACCGACAAGATAAACTACTCCCGGTTTTTCCATAAGATATTCATTTTAGCACAAAGCCTCTCTGAGGCGGGGCAGACTTTCCCGCCCGAGTAGGATAAAATAGATCAGGGAGTCTTCATGGCGAAGAAGAACTGCTGGGAAGTGATGAAATGCGGCAGAGAGCCGGGCGGAAAGAACGCAGAGAAACTCGGGGTCTGTCCGGCGGCCACGGAGGAGAGACTCGAAGGCGTGCACGGCGGCAGGAAAGCAGGAAGGGCCTGTTGGGCTGTCGCCGGCACTTTTTGCGACGGAGCCGTGCAGGGAACTTTTGCCCAGAAGTACCGGGACTGTTCCGTCTGCGAGTTTTACAGGCGGGTTAGAAAGGATGAGGGTACCAGATACCAGACGTCCCTTGTCCTCCTCAAGACGCTGAAAGTACTCAAATAAGGGGCGGCAGCAAAGGCCTCCGAAGGAAAGAGCGTGTAGTGCGCCCGCTTTACTTATAATTGTCATTCCAGCTTGTCTGGAATCTTTCAGAAGGATTGCGGACAAGCCGCAATGACAGCCATTGGTGCGCATTTGCGGGGCTTCGGACGGTCATACAGTTATGTGAAGAAGCGTTGGAAGCACTACACTAGTCCATCGTTACACAATTGCGGCCGGACAGTTTTCCCCGGTACATCAAATGATCTGCACGTTTAACCAGGACCTCGGGGGTATCGTTAATTCGCGAGATAGTGGCACCGATCGAGATAGTTACGCCTATCAATTCATTTTCATGAAAAAAGGCGGACTGCTCTACCAGTTTGCGGAGCTTCTCCGCCAGTGAACCCAGAGAGGCTTCGTCCACATTGGCTACGAATACCATAAATTCTTCACCGCCCCACCTGCTTACAGCGTCGGACGTTCTGATCCCGTTTCGTAATGTTTTTGCCACCGCCCGCAGCAGTTTGTCCCCCATGTCATGCCCGTAGGAGTCATTGATCCTCTTGAAGTGATCAATATCGATAAAAAGCACGCCGAATCTCCAGCCGTACCTGTAAAATTCGTCGAGCTTGGTATGCAGGGTCAATTCCGCATATCTTCTGTTGCCTATCTCAGTGAGAGGATCCAGCAGGGCCAATCTCTGTAATTCCTCGACCCTCTGGGCCAGAGTAATGCGGGGGGAGTTGTCGCTGAATATTTCTACCGCGCCGATGATCCGCCCCTGCCCGTCTTTAACGGGGCTCGCCCGGACCATAACAGGCACCCTGTGCCCGTCTTTGTGTCTGAGGTAAACTGCCTGCTCCAGGGTCATGTCATCCTTCATTGCCTTTACGAGCGGGCACATCCCGCGGCAAAGGTTGCTGCCGTTCAGGTCTACATGCATCAGAATATTGTCCCAGCAATGCTTCCCGACGATCTCGGAGCTGCCGTATCCCGTCAGAAGTTCCGCACTCCTGTTCCAGTATTTGATTACTCTGCCGGAATCTACAAAATACACTCCGTCATAGAGGTTGTCCAGGAGGCTCTTGTAGAACTCGTCGGTTTTAATCAGCATATGCTTGCTTCCCGCAGACCATACTCTAATTCTATTCGATTATCAGGTATGGAGCAATGGCCGCACAACCCCGGGAAGAGCAGTTGAGCCACAAAAGCACATGGAACACAAAAGAATCAAAAACTGATGTCAGCCCACTTTATTCACAAATTTTCCTGACTGCCGGAAGGGTATAGTGTTTGAGCGGCTTTACTTGCCCGATACTCATACAGTGTGTCTCTGATAATAAAGAGGGCAACTTCCTCGGAGCGAAGCGAGCCTGCCTGCCGGCAGGCAGGAATGAGCGAAAACACTATGTCCTTTCGTGTCCCCCACATTTCATGAATAATCCGGGTTAGTGAAATACTTCACCCATTTGGTGAGCATTTCCCCCTCTTCAACCTCTCGTTTTTCTTCTGTGATTTTTGCGCCTTCCGGGACCAACTGTCCTTTCCAGGTTGAACGGTAACGATTATTGCGAGAGCTTCCTGTTGACCAGTTCCGTTATGACGACTACATCGTCCGGCGAAAAGGAAGGTCTTATCTTCGATCTCTTGGCATCGATCGCTTCGCCGATGAAATCGATGAGTTCCAGCACATCCTTGTCAGCCAACTCCAGCCGGCGGACCGTCTTCTGTGTTCCCGTCATTTCGTAAACGGAATCGAGAATACCCTCAATATCTTCGACCGTCAAGTCGAGCCTGAAAGGTTCAAGTGCCGCGGTCCCGATAGAGATCCTTCCGTCGGACGGCGAAAAGGAAAACTTCCATCTGCCGACCTCCCTGAGCGTGATCCGGTCAGAGGGATGAAATGATGACCTCTTTGCCCCCGGCTTCTCCTCCAGGGCCTGCTTCGAAGAAGCTTGAGACGAAAGATCCGCATGAAAAATGTCCCCGGCCGGCGAGGCGGCCCCAAACGGTTCGATGGCGAACTGCCCCCCGCCTGCCGACTCTGCTCCCGAAAGATCGGAAGACAGAAAGACAGATCGGTCGAAACCGCAGGTGCAGACCCCGGTCTCCACTTTATTCATGAATCCGCATTCCGGACAAATCCACCCCATAAGTCGCCCTCCTTTCATGCCCGGCCTCGCCTGACGCGGGAAAAGTACTTACCAATAGTGTCACAAGATCCCGCTTTAAATGCTGTGACTCAGATCACAAAGCCGGAAAAGAAAGAGGGTTGAGGGTCATACCATTGCGCGATTACGCTCCCTCCGAAAGTGGGACGATTTTATTGTCCCGGATAATCATTTTGACGTCGCCAAGTCTCCGGGCCTGCGAGGCGTCATGGGTCGTCATGATTATCATCGGCCATCCTTTATCCTTCATCCCGAGGATTATTTCCTCAATGATCTCGCTGTTCTTCCGGTCGACCGAGGCTGTGGGTTCATCAAGCAAAAGGATTTCAGGTTCCGTTATCATCGCCCTGGCGATGGCAAGCCGCTGCGACTCACCGCTTGAGAGAGTCAGGGCATTCTGTTTCTTCCTGTCGGCCAGTCCGAATGCCTCCAGGCGGCGGTCCACCTTCTCCGCTACCTCACCCCGCTTCATTCCCCTTATCTTCAGTCCATAGGCCATATTTCCGAAAACCGACGCGTTGAAAATGCCGGCCCTGGGAAGTACCAGGGTAATCCTCCTTTTCAAGTCAATGTTTTTTTTAAGACTCCGGCCGTCGTTAAGGTAATTTATCTTCCCCAGGTCCGGTTCTTCAAGGAGTGCGCAGAGCCTCAGAAAGGTGGACTTCCCGCTTCCGTTGGGGCCCATCAACACATAGACTCCCCGCCTGTCGAAGGAAACATTGCATCCCTGCAGGACGTCGCTGCCCGGATACGCCTTCCAGAGGTCCTCAACCTTCAGGATAAGCGCCATCTGTCGCCTTTTCTCTGTACCACGTAGAGGGCCAGATTAATGACCATGGATATGAACAGCAGGACGATCCCCAGCGCAAGCGCAAGTTCGAAATTGCCCTTGTCCGTTTCGAGCGCGATGGTTGTGGTCATGACCCGGGTGTAGCCGGAGA
>JBJKOV010000483.1:0-1685 GCA_046707105.1 Thermodesulfovibrionales bacterium | reverse complement strand
GAGGTTCGATGATCTCGACCATGAGGCGCACGACGGCCCTCGGCGTGAAAAACTCTCCACCCTTCTGGCCTTCGTTGCGCGCAAACTCGGCGAGAAAATATTCGTAAATCCTCCCGAACAGATCGCCTGAAGTGTCCGCCGGGATGTTGGAGAAGTTCTTCAGCAGGTCATTAGGGATAGTCCTGGTCTTCTCGTCTCGGGTAAGCCGGAAGTATTCATCCTTAGGCAGGACGCCTTCGAGTTCGGGCTTATATTCTTCAATCGCCTTCATCGCCTCCTTGAGCGCCTTGGCGATGTCCTTCTCTTCCGACAGGTCCAGCAGGTGACTGTATCGGGCATGGTCCGGCAGATAGAAGCCGCATTTCTCTATGGCAACATCGGAAAGTTTCTTTTCACGGCGAGTACCCTGGAGTTTGGCATATTCCGCGAGAATTTCTTTCTCATATTGCCGGTACTTGTTGTCGGCAAACTTAAGAAAGATGAGTCCAAGAACCGGCGTTGAGTATTCGCTTGATTTCAGGTCCGAGTTGGCACGTAAATTGTCAGCGGCGGCCCAGAGGTCGTTTTCAAGCTGTTTCAGTTCATCTGCGTTCATCGGTGATTAGTATCTTCAGGTGTCGGACTCATATCCCCGTCCAGAAAATCCTCATCAATATTAATCCCTTCCCCCATTATTTTCAACCCGGAAACTCGGACTCGGATTAAGATTCGCTCCGACCTGCAAAAGTGGGGGTGGTGCTTCCCCTTCGAAAATTCAGGTGAGCAAGGACGCCCGCAGGGTTAAGCATTTTCGCATGTCTGAGCCCCGATGTTGGGGGCGAGTTCGAAAATGTACTGAGGACGACCGGCGGAGCCGTATAGAATTTTCGTTGGGGTGACCTTCTTTCGGCTACATTTCTTGGTCAGCAAGAAAGGTGGCTGGTGTGCGGGGCAAGGCCCCGTTATAGCATAATTTATTCCTCTTCGTCTTCAGTCTTGTCCCAGCCAGAGAGACCGTAAGACAGTGTCATGTCCTTGAGCAGTTCCCTCACTGTTTCCGCCTGGTCTTTTTCGACCATCAGCCTGACAGGCTCGGCAAGGGGCCTCACGTAGTTGAAATGCTCGTTGTTGAAGTAATAAAGGATGTCCTGACCCTCAAGGAGGGATTTGATGAAGGCGATGTCGAAGGGGTTGAAGGTCGTAAGGACCTCCTCATATTCTACGAACTCGGGTTCGGGCTCCGGCTCCAGTTCCGGGACAAGCGGTATGTGGCAGTCGCTGCATATCGTGAAGCCCTCCCTAAACTCGGATCTGCACTGAGGACAGAACATGATCAAGCTCCTTTCAGCATATGCATGAGCGGGGTTTCACCGATAGACCTCATCATGACTGCCGACGTCGAGAAGTTGAATTTCTTTAGCTATTATTATAATGGTCATTGTGATGCGGTAATCGGCGGTAATGCTTACGGCTTGTATGCCTCTATATCTCCTTTCCGCCGCTCCGCGGCGTCTCCGGGGGCTGTCAACAGCCGGGCTCGCCGGGGTGGCCGCAGCAGTCCTGCCGGTTCTTTATCTTGGTCGCGTTGTTCCGGATCAGGAGGGCCAGCTTCTTTCTCAGCGGCATGGGGCCGGAGAGGTTCGTGAGGAAATCCCTGATGCTCGGCCGTTTGTGCGAATGATCATGCATGGCTGATAACATTATAC
>JBJKOV010000482.1:0-13928 GCA_046707105.1 Thermodesulfovibrionales bacterium | reverse complement strand
CGCTGCATGCGCAGCTGCCCATGGATATCACATATCTCGGCTCCGGCATCTGGTCATAGACCCTCCGGACAATCTCGGACATCTTCTTCGTTACAGTGCCTGCAACGATCATGAAGTCCGCCTGCCTGGGTGAGCCCCTGAAGATGATGCCCATCCTGTCCAAATCATAGTGTGACGATCCCGTCGTCATCATTTCAATGGCGCATCAAGCAAGGCCGAAGGTCACAGGCCATAACGACGAACTTCTTCCCCAGTTGATCAGCTTGTCCAGCGATGTGACAATGACGTTGGGCGCAAGTACCTTTGTCCCTTCGTCCACTTCGACAAGCGCAGGTGAAGAAGTACCGACTGTTAATCCCATACGAAAGCCTCCTTTTTCCACGCATAAAGATATCCGACGAGGAGTATGACTATAAAGATTATCATTTCGATAAAGGCGAACAGACCTATCCGGCCGAAAACAAGCGCCCATGGGTAGAGGAAAATCGCTTCCACATCGAACACAACGAAGAGCATGGCCGTGATATAGAACTTCACCGAGAACCTCTGCCGCGGTTCCCCCACCGGAGGGTTGCCAGACTCATAAGGCATCAGTTTTTCCGAATAGGGTCTTTTTATTCTGAACAGTTCGCCGATTAGAAGGGCGCCGATCCCGAAGGCCGTTGCGACCATCAGGAAGATGAGTATCGGCAGATACGCTGACGGCATAAAAGTTCCGGGCATAACGGTATATAATTTGATCCAATTCGGCCAAATTGTCAAGAAAAAAATTAAACTTGTAAGTTTAGCTTGTAGGTTTGCATTGAGCTTATGCATAATAGAGGAAAAATGACATTACTTCGTGCCAATGCTTGTTAAGAAATCGATCCATTCACTGACCGGGAAGCTCATTCTTACCATCGGTACCCTGATGGTGGTCGGCAGTTCCATATTCTGGTATTTCCTATTCAGACACCAGGAACAGGAACTTGTAGAATACTCGGTGAAATACGGTTCATCCTTCGTGGATTCGGTGAAGAAAAGCACACGCTACGGCATGCTCACCGCTCAGAAGCTCCTGACGCAGCAGACAATAGAGGCGATCGGCTCAGCGGAGGGAGTGCTGAGCGTCCAGGTCTTCGACACCGGCGGCAAGATCGCCTATGCATCGGCGAAGAATAACATCGGCACCGTTGTCGACAAAAACTCTCCCCTCTGTATCAGTTGTCATTCCTCCTCCGGCCAGTCGCTTGCCACTCCGACATGGTTCATACACAAAACCGATAAGGGTGTCAGAATTCTGACGATAGTGCAGCCGATTTTCAATGAACCTGCCTGTTACAGTTCGGCATGCCATATACACAAAGAATCGCAGAAAATCCTAGGACTCGCCGAGGCAAATCTTTCCCTCGCCTTTATGGACAAGAGCCTGAAGGAGCAGGGTATCGCAATTACCGTTTATATCCTCATCTTCCTTTTTGTCATCTCCATAGTCCTCTGCACGATCCTATGGAATTTTGTGTCGACCCCGGTAAGCATGCTGGCGCAGGGTATGCAGAAAGTCGCCGACGGAGACCTTGATTACCACGTGGAGATCAACACGAAAGACGAGATGGGCGAACTTGCCGCGGCGTTCAACGAGATGACCTCGGACCTTAAAGCTGCAAAGAATGAACTTGTCGAATGGGGCAACACACTCGAGAAAAAGGTCCAGGAAAAAACGGAGGCAATACGGATGGCACAGGCCCAGCTCATCCATTCGGAGAAGCTGGCCTCTCTCGGAAGAATGGCCGCCGGCGTTGCACACGAGATAAACAGCCCTCTGACGGGAATTGTGACCTTCGGTCATCTCCTGCTGAAGCGTTTCCCTGAGAACACGGAGGAAAGGGAGGACGTGGAAGTCATTATCGAGCAGGCAAACCGTTGTTCGAATATCATCAAGGGACTGCTCGGCTTCGCGAGGGCTTCTGCGGCCGAGAAGGCGTCGGCGAACATCAACGACGTCCTCGCCCACTCCCTCAACATCGTGCGTAACAAGGCTGATTTCTTCAACATCAAGCTGATAACCAACCTCGACCCGGGGCTTGCACGGGTAAAGGCCGACTCTTCCCAGTTGCAGCAGGTCTTCCTTAACATGGTAATGAACGCCGCCGATGCGGTCGAGGGAAAGGGGACGATCACCGTCACCACCAGGAATATTCGTGAAGAGGACGGGGACTATGTCGAGATCGAATTCCACGATACCGGTCCGGGAATCAGCGATGAAAACCTCGCGAAGATCTTCGAGCCCTTCTTCACCACCAAACCGGTCGGCAAAGGCACCGGCCTCGGACTCGCGGTCAGTCACGGCATAATCAAGGAGCATGGCGGTAAAATCGATGTGAAGACCGCCCCCGGTGAGGGGACCAGTTTCCTGGTCAGGCTGCCGGCCGCCACGGATGTGACATGAACAGGGGCAAAGTACTTGTAATAGATGATGAGGCTATCGTAAGGACCAGCTGCAAGAGGATCCTCTCGCCCGATGGGTACGAGGTGAGGCTGGCCTCAAACGCCTTTGAAGGGATAAAGATGCTCGAAGAAGAACAGTTCGACCTGGTCCTTACAGACCTCAAGATGCCTGACATGGACGGCATCACCGTCCTCGAGACTATCAAGCAGCGGTGGCCTCAGACGCAGGTAATCGTTATTACCGGCTATCAGACGGTCGACACGGCGGTGAAAGCCATAAAACTCGGGGCCTTCGACTACATAGAAAAGCCCTTCACTCCCGATGCCCTCACCTCTGCCGTTGCCTCCGCTCTGGACAGTAAAAAAGGTTAAACTGCGGGATATATCCGGCCCTTCGGGGGGCAGGCCCTGAAATATCGGGGGGAGGAATCCAACTTAATGAACAGGGGCAGCATCCTCGTCATCGATGACGAAGACATCATAAGGACCAGTTGCGTACGGATACTGAAGCCGGAAGGTTACAGGGTCGGCACAGCGAAATCCGGCACTGAAGGGCTGCAAATTCTTGACTCCTCGTCTTTCGACCTCGTCCTGACCGACCTCCAAATGCCTGACATCGACGGAATAGAGGTGCTGCTGAGAATCAAGGAGAAATGGCCCGACACCGAAGTGATCATCATGACAGGGTACGGGACGGTGCAGACGGCTGTGAGGGCCATGAAAGTCGGGGTCTTCGATTATATCGAAAAACCCTTCAGTCCCGTCGACCTGCAGGCGCTCGTGAAGCGGGCGTTTGAGAGAAAGGGTCTGTCCGCAGCAGGGCCGCAGGGCAGGGAAATCGTACCTTCTCACTACGAGCTCGGCAATATCGTCGGCGCGTCCCAGGCCATGCAGAGGGTTTTCCAGCTCATCGCCAAAGTGGCGGTCACCGGCAGCACGGTACTTGTCACCGGTGAGAGCGGGACGGGCAAGGAACTCGTCGCCAAAGCCATCCACTTCAACAGCCCGAGAAAGGAACAGCCATTCGTAATCGTCGACTGCAATGCGATACCTGAAACACTCATCGAATCGGAATTATTCGGACACGCCAGAGGGGCCTTTACAGGGGCCTTTGAGAAGAAAAAGGGGCTCATCGAAATGGCCGCCGGAGGGACCATTTTTTTTGACGAGATAGGCAACCTCGGTCTCTCGACACAGGCAAAACTGCTTCGCGTCCTGCAGGAAAAAGAATTCAGACCTGTAGGTGAGAAAAAGAGCCTGCAGGCCGACATCAGGTTCGTATCCGCTACCAACAAGGACCTAAAACAGATGACAAAGGACGGGACTTTCAGGGAGGATTTTTTTTACAGGCTGAACATCTTCCCGATACACATCCCTCCCCTGCGCGAACGGAGAGATGACATCCCGGCGCTCGCGAACCATTTTCTGCGGAAGCACAGCGGGGAGATAGGGAAGGACGTAACACATATAAGCGCCGAGGCTATGAAGATGCTCTTTCTCTACGACTGGCCCGGCAATGCAAGGCAGCTCGAAAATGTCATCCAGCGAGCTATCATCATGTGTCCCGGGAAGACGCTGCGGCCTGAACATTTTTCGTCGCTTGAAATACCGGTTGCAGAAGAGGTGCCAAAGACAGTGGATGAGCTTAAGGAAAAAAAGAAAGACCTGAGGCTCAAGTCTGTCGAGAACATCGAGAAGTCCTTCCTGACGGAGGCCCTGAAGAGAAACGCCTGGAACATCTCGAAGGCGGCCTCGGACGTGGGAATGCAGAGGCCGAATTTCCACGCATTAATGAAGAAGTACAATATCTCGGCGAAGCAGAAGCATCCCTCCGGCCGCTGAAACCTGCTGGTAGGCGAGTGATGGCGCTCAAGGACAGGAAGATGGAAATCTACAAGGCGGTAATCGAGGGATCGGAGAGCGGGGGAAAAAGCCTGTCGATCAGCAAAGAGGATTTCGAGTTTCTGTTGAAGCAGTAACGGAGCGCCGCGGGCGGCATCCCGCTTGTGAGGCGCGGTTGGGGTTAGGGTATACTACCATCGAGGTGAATATGTCCGCAAAAAAAATCGTCATTATTTCCGACGCCACGGGCCAGAGCGGCCTGCATATTCTGAGGGCGGCCCTGGTGCAGTTTGAAGACGCCCACACCAAGATCATGCTTTTCCACGACATTGATTCCAAGGCGGGGCTCAAAAAGGTTCTCGACCAGGCCAGGTCGGACAGGGCCCTTATCGCTTTTACCTTTGTCAAAAAGCAGATGCGCGACTATACGACCGCCTATTGCGTGAAAAACAGGATTTTTCATCTCGACATCCTGGGCCCGCTGATCAACAACCTCGCGTCCTATCTTCGGCTGGAACCGCTGGAAACGCCGAGCCTGCTCAGAAAGGTCGATGAACGATATTTCAAACGTATCGACGCGATCGAGTATACGCTGGGACACGACGATGGCAGGGACGCCAAGCGGCTCGATGACGCGGACATCGTCATCGTCGGACTTTCGCGGACGTCCAAGACGCCGACCTCGTTCTTTCTGGCCCAGGAGGGCTACAAGGTCGCCAATGTCCCGATTGTTCCGGGCATCCCCCTGCCCGAAGAGCTTTTCGAAATCGACCAGCGCAAGATCGTCTGTCTGGTAATCGATCCCGAGGTCCTTCAGAAAATCAGGAGGGTGCGCCAAGAAAAGTCCTCGCTCACGCCGAGCTACAGCGAATTCAAGAAGGTCTTTGCCGAGTGCGAGTATGTCTGGGACCTCAGCAAGAAGCACCGGATCTGGAAAGTCGTAGATACCACGAACAAATCCGTCGAAGAGACCGCGTGGGAAATCATCCACCATGTGTTCGGAGACCAGCATGAAGAATATAATTGATTCCGGCGAGCCGGAAATAAAATGTGCCGTGAACACTTGAAGGCGCGACGGGCATGTCCGCGGCAAATCCGGCGAGTGGCACAACGCCTTGTTGTTACAAAAAGCATTGTCTTATAATTAAGTAATTAAAACAGATTCTTCCCGAGCATTGCGATGGGACAAAGAGCTTCAGAAAACAAGCCAGATTTTCAGGATATATATGCCTCCTTCAGTGAAAAAATTCGCCGCTATCCCGCACGTTTGGTTGGGGAAGCCGATTTCGAAGATGTAACACAAGAGGTCTTCCTGAAGGTAAATGCCAGCCTTGCCGAGTTCCGCGGAAGTAGCGATTAATTGCGGTAGAAATGTTGTGTCTGTGACAAAACGCGACAATGCGAATAACAGGAAGACATCGCGAGGTCCGAGATCAGCCAGGCAAAGCGCGACATTTGATGGAATTTGTCCGATACCACGCAGAAGGCGAGAGCAATTCCGCAGAACGGTCCGCCTTTCTAATCCATCCTGAACCCTAAAACAGTTGCAGAAGCGTAGAACGTTGTGTATATTTCAAGCGATAACTAATAAAGGTGGATCGTAGGGAAGAAACCGCCATGGAAAGAAGCATTTTATGAGCTTCCGTCCAGAGATGATCTTTCACGGAGTCCGGGGTCGGATCAAGCCAACGACCCCAAAAAGGAGGAAAGAACTATTTTTGAGACTGTGAAAATTAAATCCCCTTTTTTGGGGTCATCCGATCGCAGGCAGCTCATCCGCCCCCCTTGGGCGATCATGCAGGTAGATGAAAAATAGATCTGTCCCCTTTTCTGCACTTGTAATTGGCGCTGGAGTTTCCGGTCTCACCACAGGCATCCGTCTTGCCGAGAACGGTCACCGCGTTGAAATCTGGACAGAGGAAGATCCGCAAGAGACGACCTCCGCAACAGCAGCGGCGTTCTGGGAACCGTATATGGTCGGCCCGCCTGACCAGGTGGTGCGGTGGGGAAAAGTTACTTTTGATCAATTCGCGCGAATTGCAGAAGAATTGGGAGCAAAAGCAGGTGTTGCAGAGCGTCGGCTTCTTTCCGTCTTCCGAAATTATCCCAAAACTCCCGAGTGGTCGGCAGTGGTTCCGACTTTTCGCAGAATGACCAGAGAGGAATTGGAAGAAGACTTTGAGGGCGATTTGCCCGACGAGTTTTTGTATGGTTTTTCATTTCGGACCTGGATGGTGGAGATGCCGAAGTATCTTGAATACCTCCGGAGGACCTTTGAAGGTTATGGCAACATCACCCTGAGAAAGGTGGAGTCAGTCGATGAAGCCTTTGCCGAGCATGACCTTGTCGTCAACTGTTCCGCGCTTGGATCGAGGGATATCGGAGGCATCAAGGACAAAAGCGTGTATGCCGTTGCCGGACAAGTCGTGCAAATACCGCGTACCATCGAACGGACAATCCTGTTCGATGCAGAGGGGGTAACCTACATCGTACCTCGCGGTGACAGCACCATACTCGGGGGTACAGCCCAGGAGAACCTTTACGATAGAACCCCCCTCGCCGAAACAACGGTTGACATCGTTAAGAGGTGCGGTGCCTTCTTTCCCGATGTTGCCAGGAGAGATATCCAACTGGTAAAGGTTGGCCTGCGCCCAGCTCGGGCTGTAGTGAGACTTGAGGCCGAGGATATGCCGGAGGCGAAACGCCTGATCCATAATTACGGCCACGGCGGTGCCGGCGTCACTCTCTCGTGGGGATGCGCCGACGATGTCGTCGCTCTTGCCCGCCATTAACCGCCTGGATTATCTCTGCCAGTTTCCAGCTTAAACCCTCAGTAGTTTCATTTCCTGATACGTATAGCATGGTGAAGACGAGCTCTCGGGCTATGCGGAATCTTCCTCCTCGGGTTGACGAAGTAATGTTTGGTGGGGCACAAAACCAGCGCTGCCAGGGAAATGGCCTCTCTTCTTATCGAATGCCGGTGGAAACAAACGCGCCCGGAGATAATAGCCGTCATGAGTTCAAAGAACTAAGACCATAATCGAGCCGCTTGCATGCCTGCGTGTTTGAGGGCAAAGTCTCTTTCAGTTCCGCGGTAGCGAAACTGCGGCGGATCAGTCAGAAGTAACGCAAGAGTAAAGAGGGCATCCTCACCTGTGCTCCTCCGGGTGAGCTGTTGACATATCCAAGTCTTTATTGATATGTTAGCAGTGTAGGGCGATGGAGTTCGCCTTTAACCGTTCCGGCACATGACGGAACTGATGACTCCTACTCTGTATTTCAGGGTGGGAGTTTTTTTATGCCTGGGAGAATTGAGAAAGCGGATCATACATGATAAATTATCTTGTAATAGGAGCAGGAGGTTTCGTAGGGGCGATCGCCCGATACGTGGTCGCGACATGGGTCGGCATGAGATGGGGCCGCAGTTTCCCGCTGGGTACATTCGCAGCTAATGTAAGCGGCTGTTTTATTATAGGTTTATTGATGACACTGCTTACTGAAAAATATGTGGTTAATCCCCAGGTAAGGATGTTTATTTTCGTAGGGTTCATCGGGGCCTACACCACCTTCTCGACCTTTGAATACGAGACGGGCAAGCTGTTGAAAGACAGCGAACTTCTGCTCGCGGGACTCAATGTTGTTTCGAGTGTGTTTCTTGGGTTTGTTGCCCTGAAGGCAGGCGAAGTGATCGCCAGGATACTGTAGGAACTTGGAAGACAAATACCTGCAAAAAAAATGTGAAAGCTGCAAAGTTCACCGCAGAGACGCAAAGGGCGCAGAGAGTTAGATATTATATATTTCTGCTGAGATGGCAGAAATATATAAACTGCCATGATGAGCTTTTTTTGTTTTCCGGCCTCTCACCGGAAAACAAAATTAATTGTATCTCTGCGAACTCTGCGACTCTGCGGTGAAAATATTTTCGGCTCCGGCTTTGCCGGGTTAGGAGGTTTAATGGTAACCAAAGGACCGGCCAAGAAGCTTGTGGTCTACGTGGACGAGACGGATAAGTTCCATGGCAAACCGGTATATGAGGTGCTTCTCGATATCTTTTTCAAAAACAGGATCATCGGGGTAAGCGTATTCAGGGGGATAGCCGGCTACGGCAGCGACGGGGTCGTCCACACGGCGAAGATGCTCGAACTATCGACGAGCCTGCCGGTGAAGATAGAGGTGGTGGATTCAGTGGAGATGATCGACAAGGTCCTTCCCGACGTTTATCACGTCGTTGAAAAAGGGCTTGTGGAGGTTTCGGATACGAATGTTGTCAAATGCTGCGGGAGCGCTCAGACGGATGCGCTACAGAGGGAAGAACCTATGAAACTGCAAGGCAAGGCAAAAATGCTTCGCATCATGATAAGCGAAGACGACAAATGGGAAGGGGAGCCTCTTTATGAGGCGATCGTGAAAAGGCTCATCATGACCGACATTGCCGGGGCTACGGTGTATAAGGCAATTGCGGGATACGGCCCCCACCGCCGTTACCACAAGAAGAAGACGCTTACGACAACCGGCGAAATGCCGATACTGATAACGGTGATGGATTCCGAAGAAAACGTCAGGAAGGTGATACCCATTCTCGACGAAATGGTGAATGAAGGCGTCGTCGTTCTTTCCGATGTAGATATCATCAAGTATACCCACAGGGACGCAGGGGACGAATAAGGGTTCCCCATGCGAGTCGGAAGGCAACCATGCATGAGATAGATATCCCCGGATTCGGAGCCGTAAGGCTGGCACACCTTGTATCGGATTTTACGGGGACATTGTCGGTTGACGGAAAAATCCTGCCGGGGGTGAGAGAGCGCCTGAATAAGATAGGGGAGTTTCTCACGATACATGTCCTGACGGCCGACACCTTCGGCCGCGCCAAAGAGGAGCTTGAAGGGGTCGACTGCAGGCTGCAGATCCTTGGGGGTGAAGGCCACGACGTTCAGAAGGAGTCATACATAAAAAAATTGGGGCCTGAGGGTGTCGTCGCCCTCGGCAACGGTAACAATGACAGAAGGATGCTTAAGACCGCCAAAATCGGTATTGCCCTCTGCCTTGAAGAAGGATGCGCCGTAGACGCCGTCACCGCCGCCGACATTCTGGTCTGTTCTGCTGTCGATGCGCTGGAACTGCTCCTAAACCCTAAGAGGATGAAAGCGACCCTGCGCTTCTAGTGACCTAGCCGCCTCAGGCATAGCGCAGAGAGAAGAGAGCATGGCTTCTTGTCTTTGCCTATAACCTATAACCTATTGCCTCTGGCCGATGGCCTGTTGCCTGTATTTACATAGCTTGCCCCGCTCTTGCCAAATATACATGTATAAGAAGAAAATACACCCCTCAAATCCTTTCTATAGCGGACAATCCCCGTTTAATTCCCCTCCCCTGTATTGTTTTTATATACTTCAAGGGCCCCCTCCTGGCGTCTTCTCCGAATTAAACCCCGCAACCATCCGATTTTTCAGGCTTTTCTAATATGGCATCTTCTTTGCTTTAGTTGATTACCGTTCAAGGCTGCAAGAACTGAACAGAGGAGGCGATTATGGAAAACAAGGGGAAGATACTGGTCCTTGACGACGACCCCGTTGTGACGCTCAGCTGCAAGAGAATTCTCGGAGCTGAAGGATTCAACATAGTTACAGCCGACAAGGGCGAGGACGCGATAAAGAAGATATCAAATGAAGAGTTCGATCTTCTGATCACGGACGTCCGGTTGCCCGACATTAACGGAATAACGGTCCTGAAGGAATCGAAGGGTATTCAGCCCGGCCTTGACGTGGTTATCATAACAGGCTACCCCACTCTCGAAGAGGCGAAAGAATCCGTCAGACTCGGGGCATTTGAGTTTATCGAGAAGCCCTTTACACCCGATTTCATGCTTAACGTAGCCACCAAGGTCTTCGACAACAGGGGATGGATACTGAGGAAGGCGTTTATCGACCAGTTCAGAAATGAGATCGTTTCACTCAGGGACACGGCAAACCCCGTCATCTTCTACAAGGAGGGAACGTGGGCACGCCCGGTGAAAGACGGATTATGGGAAGTCGGCTGTGATATACGGTACTGGCTGCTGAGCGGCCAGCTCATGTACATCGACATCCCAGGGGACCTGGCGGCGGTTGCGGCCGGCGAATGTTTTGCGAAGGTGCTTTCCGGGGGCGGCCAGACTGACGACCTGATTTCACCCATGTCAGGTGTGGTGACCGAGGTGAACCATCAGGCGAATGCCGCAATGAGCGCCCTCGTACGCGACAACCTGAGCGAAGGCTGGCTCCTCTGGCTGGCTCGCATAAAACCGTTAACCACTACTCACTAATCCCAGGAGGAAGATATGGCAGGAGACCCGAAAATACTGATTGTCGACGACGAGCTTATCGTCATCCGGAGTGCCGAGAGGGTCCTGAAGGGCGAAGGGTATTCCGTGGAAGGCGCCCTCGGCGGCAGGGAGGCGATAATGAAGATGGGGCAGGGAGTTTACGATCTCGTCTTCACCGACCTGAAGATGCCCGACGTGGACGGGATCAACCTGATCCGCTGGATAAAGAAGACAAAGCCGGAGACTGGAATCGTGATCATCACCGGCTATCCCTCTCAGGATACGATCAAGGAGGCGCTCGAACTGGGGATCATAGACTATGTTCCAAAACCCTTTACCCCTGCAGTGCTCCTCGATGTGACCCTGAGGGCCGTACAATGGACCAGGGAGAAGAAGGCCGGGGAGGGAGGGGGAGAGAAAGCAGCCGAGGAACTTCCCCCCGCGATGGAGGCGGAACTCCAGAGGGTGATCGGAGAGTTCAGACAAAGACCGGGCTCCCTGATTCCCGTTCTGCAGAGGGCGCAGGAGATTGTCGGCTATCTCCCGCCCATTGTGCAGAAGAAGATAGCCAGGGGTCTCAACCTGCCCCAGGCTGAAGTCCACAGCGTCGTGTCGTTTTACTCCTTCTTCACGATGAAGCCGAGGGGCGACCACAATATCAGGGTCTGCCTGGGCACCGCCTGCTATGTGAAGGGGATCGAAAGGGTGTTGGGCAAAATAAGTGACGCGCTCAAGATCACCGTCGGAGAAACCACCGAAAACAGGAAATTCTCCATCGAAGGCGTGAGGTGCCTCGGGGCCTGCGGCCTTGCTCCGGTCATGGTTGTCGACCAGGACACACATGGGGCGATGACGCCGAAGAGGGCACTCGAAATTATCAGCCAGTACGATCCTTCCATCATGCAGGCTGCGGCTGCTGAAGAAACGGAAGAGATGGCGGAGGAGGAGGTATAAGATGCCGAGACTAAAGATAGAGGATCTCCAGAAGATCAAAGAGCAGCACAAGGCGGAATTCACACTGAGAGAAGGAGGATACAGGGCAAAGGTGACTGTGCATATGGGCACCTGCGGGATAGCGGCGGGAGCCAGAGCGGTTATGACGGCCTTGATGGACGAGGTGGCGAAGGCGAATTCAACCGACATCATTGTCACTACTTCCGGCTGCGCCGGCCTCTGCGCAAAGGAACCGCTGGCCACGGTAGAACTTATGAACCAGCCTCCGGTACGGTACTGCGATCTGAATGATGAGAAGATGAGGGAGATATTCAGGGAGCACATAATTGGCGGACATCCGGTCGAAAAATACGCCCTGGTCGTCGGCAGCGAGACGACATACTAAGTGAATAAAAGTGTCAGTGTCTAGTGTCAGTATCCGAAAAAGATTCCGGACAAGCCGGAATGACCCGAAATATGCCTTGCTTGTGCATTGTTTTATGACTGACACTAAACACTGACACTGACACTTAAAGAGGAGGATATAGATGGAAAAGATTCGTGCAAATCTGATGCTATGCGCGGGGACAGGCTGCGTTGCAAGCGGTACGATGAAGGTCAGAGACGCCCTTCGCGATGAGCTGAAAAAGAGGGGCCTCGCCGAAGAGATCAAGGTCGTCCTCACAGGCTGCAACGGTTACTGCGCCGAAGGCCCCGTGATGTCCGTATACCCGGACGAGGTCTTCTACCAGAAATTGACCGTCGAGGAGATACCGAAACTCGTCGAGGAGCATTTCCTCAAGGGAAGGCCCTATGAGAAGCTGATGTTCAAGGAGCCCGAGAAGAAGACTGCTATCCCTCTCATGAAAGATATACCGTTCTTCAAGCACCAGGTGCTTAGGGTCCTCAGAAACAAGGGACTTATAGACCCGGAAAAGATCGAGGAATACATCTCCAGAGACGGCTACCAGGCGGCAGCCAGGGCGTTGACCTCGATGACCCCGGAAGAGATCGTAAAAGTGGTCAAGGACTCGGGGCTGCGCGGAAGGGGCGGCGCGGGTTTCCCCACGGGTCTGAAATGGGAGTTTGCGTCAAAGGTTAAATCCGACGTCAAATTCATGCTCTGTAACGGAGACGAGGGAGATCCCGGTGCGTTCATGGACAGGTCTGTGATGGAGGCGGACCCCCACTCGGTGATCGAAGGGATGGTCATCGGCGCAAAGGCTATAGGCGCCCATCACGGGTATATCTATGTGCGTGCCGAATATCCCCTTGCAGTGAAACGTCTTCAACTGGCGATCGACCAGGCCACCGAGATGGGGCTCCTCGGGAAGAACATCCTCGATACCGGCTTTGACTTCGAACTGGGCATTTACCTCGGAGCAGGCGCCTTTGTCTGCGGAGAAGAGACGGCGCTTATGCGCTCCATAGAAGGAAAACGGGGCATGCCGAGGCCGAGGCCTCCTTTCCCGGCCGTAAAGGGGCTGTGGGACAAGCCTTCGGTACTCAATAATGTCGAGACCCTGGCCCAGATATCGCCCATCATCCTGAACGGGTCGGAGTGGTACCGGAGCCTGGGGACCGAGAAGAGCGCAGGGACCAAGGTATTCGCACTGACAGGGGCCGTAAACAACGTCGGCCTCGTCGAGGTGCCGATGGGCATTCCTCTCAGGAGGATCATCTACGACATAGGCGGCGGCATCAGAAAAGGCAGAAAGTTCAAAGCCGTTCAGCTCGGAGGGCCTTCGGGAGGGTGCATACCCGAACATCTCCTGGACACGCCGGTCACCTATGAGGATATAGTTGCCACCGGCGCAATCGTCGGTTCGGGCGGTATGGTTGTCATGGATGACAATACCTGCATGGTGGGCACAGCCAAATTCTTCCTGGAGTTTACCGCCGACGAATCCTGCGGCAAGTGTACGCCCTGCAGGGTGGGCACCAAGATACTTCTGGACATGCTTACCGACATCACTGAGGGTAACGGCAAGGAGGAAGATATCGAAACGCTGCTTGACCTGGCAAAGGACATCCTGGGCACCTCCCTCTGCGGGCTGGGGCAGACCGCTCCAAACCCGGTGCTGACGACCATAAAATACTTCAGGGATGAATATGAATCACACATCCGCGACAAATGGTGCAAGGCCGGCGTCTGCAGGAGCCTTACCACCTTCGTGATAGACGAGGAACTCTGCAAGGGATGCGGCGCCTGTCTGAGGGCATGCCCGTCAAAGGCGATAATAGGAGACAAGAAGAAACCCCACAAGATCATCCAGGAGGTCTGCGTGCACTGCAGGACCTGCTATGAAGCATGCAAATTCAAATCGATAAAGATCATGCCTGCCGGCTATGACGGAGACCCTTCGAAACTGGTGAAGGCCGGGACGCCGGAAGGCGGGACAGCAAAGGGGGAAGCATAAAT
>JBJKOV010000481.1:0-11593 GCA_046707105.1 Thermodesulfovibrionales bacterium | reverse complement strand
CTCCGCCCTCTCCGAAACCGATGCCGGGCGACACAGCCACCCCGCCCTCCCTGATCAGAAGCTTGCAGAATTCCAGGGAGCCCATCTTCCTGAAGGCTTCCGGTATCTCAGCCCAGGCGAACATGGTTGCCTTCGGCGGCTCAATGACCCATCCGGCCTGTTTGAGGCCTTTTACGAGAACGTTCCGCCTTCTTTCGTAAACCCTTCTTATTTCCTCCACACAGTCCTGCGGTCCCCGCAGGGCTATTATGCTGGCGATCTGTATGGGCTGAAACATGCCGTAGTCCAGGTAGCTCTTGATCTTGATAAGCGCCCCGACAAGTTCCTTGTTCCCGACGCAGAAACCCACTCGCCAGCCCGCCATGGAATAGCTCTTCGTCAGCGAAAAAAACTCCACGCCGATGTCCTTGGCCCCGGGGACCTGCAGAAAACTCGGCGCCTTGTAGCCGTCGTACACAAGATCGGCATAGGCGAGGTCATGCAGGACGATGATATTGTTTTCCTTCGCGAAATCCACGATCTTCCTGAAAAAATCGAGGCCCTCTACAACCTGTGTCGTAGGGTTGTGGGGGAAGTTCATGATCATCATCTTCGGGCGCGGCCATGTGGTCTTGTATGCCTTCTCCAACTCGCCGAAGAAGTCTATCCCGGGTCCGATCGGAACAGTCCTCACCTCTCCCCCGGCGATAATCACTCCGTAGGGATGGATCGGATAGGCCGGTGTCGGGGTCAGGACGACGTCCCCGGGGCCTACAGTCGCAAGCACCAGATGAGACAGTCCCTCCTTCGATCCTATCGTGACCACCGCCTCCGATTCAGGGTCAAGGTCGACGTCATACCGTCTCTTGTACCACTCGCAAATCGCCATCCTCAGCTGGGTTATACCTTTTGAAGCCGAATAACGGTGATTCTTCGGATTCCTGGCGGCCTCCGTCAATTTGTCTACTATATGCTTCGGGGTTGCTCCGTCTGGGTTTCCCATCCCCAGGTCTATAATATCCTCCCCCCGACGCCTCGCGTCCATCTTCAGATTATTCACAGTTGCAAAAACATATGGGGGCAGCCTTTTGATCCTGCTGAATTCAAACATGCGTGATCACTCCTCCTTAGTTCCGCCGCCCGGAACCGCATCGTACATATCGGCAGCATTCATAGAGCTTCTTACCAGAGGACCCGACGCCACATACCGAAAGCCTTTACCGAGCGCCTTCAGCCTCAGTTCTTCGAATATCTCGGGCCGGATGTATTCTACCACAGGAAGGTTATTCTTTGCGGGCCTCAGGTACTGTCCTATGGTAATAAAATCGCAGCCGCTTTGTCTCAGTTCTTCCAGCAGCCCCATGACCTCTTCGAGCCGTTCGCCCAGGCCCAGCATGAACCCCGATTTGATGTAAATATCAGGCGCAATGCTCTTCGCCAGACTCAGAACATTCAGGGAACGCCTGTAATCAGCCTGGGGTCTCGCCAACCGATACAGCCTCTCCACCGTTTCAACATTGTGGTTGAAGACATCGGGACGGGCATCAAGGACCGTTTTCAAGGCATCCGCGTCCCCCCTGAAGTCCGGCGTCAGGACTTCTATCTTCGATGACGGAAGGCGCCTCCGCACCGCCCTGATCGTCGACGCGAAATGCCCGGCGCCGCCGTCGGCAAGGTCATCCCGCGTAACAGACGTGACCACTACATATTTCAGCCCCATCTCCGCGGCGGCTGCGGCTACATTTTCCGGTTCATTCCGGTCGACCTGTTCAGGCGGCGAAGACGTCACCGAGCAGAAGCCGCAGTTCCTTGTACAGCGGGAACCCAGGATCATAAAGGTGGCAGTGGGACGCGCAAAACACTCGCTCCGGTTCGGGCATCTTGCCTCTTCACATACGGTGGTCAGCCGGTGCCTTCTCAAGAGTTGTTTCGTATCATGAGTGTCCGCAAGACTCTTTGTCCGGATCCAGTCAGGAAGTCTCATTGTCGTCCCCCCGTGCTCCCGCAAAAAACCGTATCGCCTCCCTGACCTTTTCAAGGTCCACCTGGGTGTTCAGACAGGGTCCGAAAGGCCGGTCATTGGGTATGCCTAAAATGGGTATAGGGTAGGTATCAGCGAGCCCGCTCGACAAATCCCGCTCGCACGCAACAGCAACAATGGCCTCGGGCCTTACGTCTTTGACGATCTTTCTGGCAAGGTTGCCGCCAGTGGCAACGAAGAGGCTGAGACCGCTCTCTTCGGCCACGTCAATAAGGTCCCTGATCCTGCACCTGCCGCACCGCTCGCAGTTATGGACGTTATGGGTAAGCCTTATGGTGCATTCATCTATCTGGAGGCAGTGAGGGACGAGCAGGAGTATCCTGTCCGTTGCCGGCCGCTCTGCACGCACCAGCATGTTGTTCAGATCGACCACGACCCTCTGGAGACGTTCTTTTTTGCTCCCGAAGAAAGAACCGGCAAGCATGAGGACCGGGTAGAATACTTTCAGCACGACCCCTCTCGCCAGACTAAGAGCCGTCAAAAGCCGCACCCTCTTTCGCGTGTCTGCCCCTCATAAATGCCCCGGCAGGCATCACCTTTTTCCCTTCAGGCTTTATGTCGAGAACTCTCAGCGTCCCCCGACCCGTACAGACGCGTATTTCCTCCGCCGATATCCCGGTGACTGTTCCCGGGATGCAACTGCCGCGGCTTTCTGCAACCGACGCCCTCACGATGGCAACCCTCTCGCCGCGAAAACGGCAATATGAACCCGGCCACGGATAAGTGCCCCTTATAAAATTGAACAGCTTCTCTGCAGAAAGAGACCAGTCGATCCTGCCGTCCTCTTTCTTCAGGGGAGGCGCATAGCTCGGCTCGTCCGGCTGGGACGACGGCTTCACCGATCCGTCCTTCAACCCCACAAGGGTTTTGTACAATAGCGAAGCCCCCAGTACAGAAAGCCTCTCTCCCAGGTTCAGGGCATTGTCGTCATCGCTTATATTCGTTTCTTCCTGAAGCAGTATGTCACCTGTGTCAAGTCCTTCATCCATCAACATCGTGGTAACCCCGGTCTTTTTCTCGCCGTTTATGATCGCCCACTGGATCGGCGCGGCGCCCCTGTACTTCGGCAGCAGTGACGCATGAACATTGACGCAGCCAAGAGGGGGCAGTTTCAGAATCGACGGGGGGACAATCCTGCCGTAAGCGACGACCGCTATAACGTTGGGTTTCAGGGAGGAAAGCTCTTCAGCAAAGGTACGTGATCTGATCTCCGCAGGCTGCATGACGCGCAATCCCCTCGACACCGCCAATTCCTTGACGGGCGGAGAAGACAAGATGCGCCCCCTGCCTCTCGCCCTGTCGGGCTGGGTCACAACCGCAGCAATGTCCTCACCGGACTCCAGCAGAATCTTCAGAGAGGGGACCGCAAAGTCAGGTGTTCCGAAAAAGATCACCCGCATGTATATGTTATTTGCCCTGTTTGCGGGTTTTCTGGTAGCGTTTTCTGAAGAATTCCCTCTTAACGGGACTTATCCTGTCGATCAGAAGGATGCCGTCAAGATGATCTATCTCATGCTGGATAGCGATCGCAAGAAGGCCATCGCACTCGATCTCCACATCCCTGCCTTCCCGGTCCGCGGCACGGACGGCCACCTTCTCCGCCCTCTTCACCCGCGCCGTATACTCGGGAAGGCTGAGGCAGCCCTCCTCGAATTCGATCTCACCTTCCCTGCTCAGGAATACCGGATTTATAAGGACCAGCAGCGGCGCCTTTTCCTCCTTCGTGCTAACATCGATCACCGCAAGCCGTTTGGATATTCCCACCTGGGGCGCCGCCAGTCCAACGCCGGGAGCGGCATACATTGTTTCGATCATGTTGTCGATGAGGGCATGAAGTTCCTTGTCGAATGAAGTCACCGGCAAGGCCTTCTTCTTCAGCACCTTTTCCGGATATTTCTTTATCTCCAAAACCGCCATAAGTAATTATAAAACATTTTGGCCCATAAACGGCAGTACTAATAAGTGCATTAGTAGGGTGTCATTCCCGCTCGTCGGGAATCCTTCCCCAAAAAGACTCCGGACAAGCCGGAGTGACAAATAACGTTATCATACTTATGTATTTCTTGGTAACTATAGATAAATCCTGCGTTTCACCAGAGAGATACAGAGTTCGCGGAGAGTGTAATCATAAACAAAATTCACCATCTCCGCGTCCTCTGCGTCTCTGCGGTGAAATTTATTTTTTGTGCCGGCTTTGCCGGGTTAGGGTTATCTGGGTTAGAATAGTCTATTGAGAACCGACAAGACGTTTGCGCCGAATACCCGCCTTTCCGCCGTAACTGCGCTTGATGAAATCTTTTCGTCAGGAGTCAGGCCGAAACAATCCGTCGAAGCGCTTTCTGCATCGCTCGACAGGAGGGACAGGGCCTTTCTCATGGAACTTGTATATGGCGTCCTGAGATTCAGAGACACTCTGGACTGGATACTCAATCATTTTCTTCAGAAACCCGGGAAGCTCGGCGATTTTACCCGCAACAATCTGAGAGTCGCAGTATATCAGTTGTACTTCATGAGGGTGCCGGAGCGGGCCGTCGTTCACGAATCGGTCGAGATAGAAAAAAAGAGCCCGGGTGGAAAAGCCCCTCTTGTGAACGCCGTACTGAGAAACCTGCTCAGGGGGAAGGACAGTTTTTCCCTTCCCGTCCATTTTGATGATCCGGTGACATCCATATCGGTAAATACTTCTCACCCGGAATGGCTGGTCAGGAGATGGGTGAAAAGGTTCGGTGAAGAAGAGGCCCGCCTTCTGGCCACGGCAAACAATGCCGTTCCACTTTTGACAATCCGGGCCAACACATTGAAGACAACGAGAGAAGAACTGCTTGATAAACTGGCCCGCAACGGGATAGAGGCGGCGCCGACGAGGTTCGCCCCCGACGGAATAACGCTGAAAGAAGTCAGGTCATACGCCGACCTGTCTTTTTGCGGCGGGCTCTTCGCCGTCCAGGATGAGGCGTCTCAACTTAT
Source organism: Thermodesulfovibrionales bacterium (assembly GCA_046707105.1). Classification (GTDB taxonomy): domain Bacteria; phylum Nitrospirota; class Thermodesulfovibrionia; order Thermodesulfovibrionales; family UBA6898; genus JARRRD01. Next base: position 6,606 of record JBJKOV010000481.1, on the reverse strand, counting down.
AACCTGCATGCTCGATCCGAAGCCGGGCGAAAGGGTACTCGATGCCTGCGCCGCACCAGGGGGAAAGACCACCCACATCTCACAGCTTATGGGGGACAAGGGAGAGATTATCGCTGTGGAGAAGGACAGAAGACGGATCGCGGCCCTCCGGCAGAATGTTGAAAACCTGGGAATACATTCTGTAACTATAATCAACAAGGACATTGCTGAACCCGGCAGCATGGGGACCTTCGACAGGATACTGCTGGACGCCCCCTGCTCCGCCACCGGTGTTATCAGGCGGAACCCCGACGTCAAGTACCGGCATAAGGCTGCCGACCTGGGCGGGTATGGGATTAAACAGGCGGCGCTGCTGCGTTCCGTCTCAAACCTCCTCAAGGATAACGGGGTCCTGGTATATTCCGTCTGCTCCATCGAGCCTGAAGTAGGGGAACAGGTAATAAATGATTTCTTGAAGACCGGCAATAATTTCCGTATTATAGATTCTGGAAGTTTCTTGGCAGACTTTAAGCGGGAGGGCTTTTTCAGGACCTATCCTCACAAACTTGATATGGACGGTTTTTTTGGGGTGTCGCTTTGCAAAACAAATTAAGCAACTTCATCAGGATCCCGGTTCTCTTCGCGGACTTCGTGCTGATGGGACTCACGTTCGGATATGTAACATTCAAGGTATTGAGTTTCAGCCGCACCGTGAAGGTACCTTCTCTATACAACATGAGTCTTCTTGAAGCTGACGAGGCGCTGAACAAGTACGGGCTGTACCTGAAGATCGAGGGAGAGGATTATGACCCGAAGATCCAGCCGGGGCGAATACTGCGGCAGGATATTCCCGCCGGGAATGCGGTAAAAGAGAAAAGGTCGATAGGGGTGGTTGTCAGCAAGGGACCGAGGGTCTATTCGATCCCCCTGATAGTCAACATGCCCCTCAGTGACGCTGAAGAGGTCCTCATGGAGAAGGGGCTGAAGATAGGCAAGATAATAAAGGTCCATTCCGACTCCGTCGGGATCAACAGGATAGTGGCGCAAAAACCCGGACCGGACGAGAGGCTGATCGATTCCATTACCGTACTTGTCAGCCTCGGTCCCCCGGAGATAGCGTACCGCTGCCCCGATTTCGAGGACAAAGATCTGGAAGAGGCGCGACAGATCGCCCAGAAAATGGGGCTCACGGTAGAGACGTCCGGCACGGGCCCGGTAATAGCCGCCCAGAAGCCGGCGCCCGGCAGCCAGGTCAAAAGCGGGGATAGCCTGTACTTTCAACTGAAAGGGGAAACGAGCAATGATTAAGATCGCACCGTCCATACTCTCCGCCGACTTTGCACGTCTTGGAGAGGAAGTAAAGGCCGCGGAGGAAGCCGGTGTCCATATGATCCATATAGATGTCATGGACGGCCATTTTGTTCCGAACATTACCATCGGCAGTGCAGTAGTTGAATCGATCAGAAAGGTCACCAGGCTTCCTCTCGACGTGCATTTGATGATAGAGGAACCCGACAGGTATCTGAGCGACTTCGTCAAGGCAGGGGCTGACATCCTGACCGTTCATTGCGAGGCATGCCGTCATCTTCACAGGACTGTACAACTGACAAAGGAGAGTGGTGTCAAGGCCGGTGTCTCCCTGAATCCGGCGACGCCGCTGTGGAACCTCGAAAATATCCTTCAAGATGTGGACATGGTACTCCTCATGTCAGTAAATCCGGGGTTCGGCGGGCAGGATTTCATCCCGGGTACCCTGGGAAAAATAAGACTGCTGAAAAAGATGATCAGTGAAGCGGGATTGTCTGTCCCGATAGAGGTTGACGGCGGCATAAAGCCCTCCAACGCAAAAATGGTGGCCGATGCTGGGGCCGACATTCTTGTGATGGGATCGGCCTTTTTCAATTCCGAAAACTACGCTGTCACCATGAAGAGGCTCAATGAACTATTCTGAAGCGCATAAATTGTTCAGAAAAGCAGAAGACCTCAGGGCCGGAAGCCGGTACGGCGAATCCCTGACTCTTTTCAAGAAGGCCCTCAAGGGATATTCCGGACTGAAGGACCTGCAGGGGATACTGGATTGTCATTTCTCTATAGGAGATGTGTACCGGATGACGGGAGATTTCGACCGCGCGGCGGGGTCCTATGCCGACGCGCTGGCGGCGGGAAAAATAATAAACCAGCCGTGGACGATCGCCGACGCCAAGATCAATATAGGCCTTTCGCTGAGAGGCAAGGGTGACTGGAAAAATGCCCTGCCCCTCTTCAGAGATGCCCTGAAGTTCTACAGAAAGACGGGCGACAGACAGGCCGTTGCCTTCACACTTTGGGCGGCCGCAGGCAACCTGAGGATAAAAGGCGACATACTGAAGGCCATTGAAACTTTCCGGGAGTCTCTGGAAATGTTCCAGTCCATGCGCCTCAGGTCGGAGAGCGGCTACAGCCTCTGCGGCCTCGGGGGAACGTCCAGGATCGCCGGTCTTTTTAAGGATTCATTGCGGTATTATACAAAGGCTAACAAGGTGTTTACCGACATCAACGACCGCTTCGGCATGGCATATTCTTTCTGCGGGATCGGCAATGCCTTCCGGATGCTCGGCGATTACGAAAAAGCACTGTCTAATTTCAGCAGGGCCTCGTCCCTCTACAAGAAGTTCGGCGACAGGGTGAGTTATTCCTACACTTTGTGGAGCATGGGCACTACTCACAAGATGATGGGCGAATATGACAGTGCGCGGGACTGTTTCAAAGCAGCCCGGAAGCTTTTCATCAGCACCAAAGACCCAAGAGGACTCATATACTGCAGGCTCGGCCTGGGAGAACTGGCAATGATCAGGGGTAAAATGGCAATGGCAAAGAAATACATCGATGAATCGGTAGCGGAAGCTCGCCGGTACGGGTTCAAGGTGGAAAGATGCCACGCGGAAATGATCGCCTCACATCTTGCCGGCCGGGCTAAAACCGGCTGCCATGCCAGGCTGGGGCTGCAATTGAATTTCGCCGGGATGCCTTTCAACATCCCGTGAGGGGATACAACGTCTCCGCCAGGGGTGAAAGAGCCTTTTCCATTCCTGCTGTAGACTGATGCGACAGGAGGTCCTTGTTTTGCGGGTGTTGAACATTCCAAACACGCTGACGATTTTGCGGATATTGATAATACCCGTATTCATCACTGCAACGATTTACGGAAGGTACAGATACGGCCTTAATCGTTTTGTTTTCGCCGCGCTTACCGATATGCTTGACGGCCTGTTCGCGAGGCTCGCCAACCAGAAAACCGCTCTCGGAACCTTCCTTGACCCGCTGGCGGACAAATTCCTCCTGGTGACATCTTTTATCCTTTTTTCCGTTTACGGCTGGATACCCAAGTGGTTTACCATCACCATCATAAGCAGGGACCTCATTGTCGTGGTCGGGTGGTTTCTATTATACTTAGTCACCCAGAATTCGAAGGTCGAACCGGTTCTGCTGGGCAAGGCTGCCATTGCGCTGGAACTGACAACGCTGGCATACATTCTCCTCGGGCTGAACTTTACCGGCCTGCCCCGGGTGCCCGGTGTAATCCTGCTCATCATCGCAGCCGTAAGCGCCGTATCGGGCCTTCAGTATGTTTACAAAGGATTTAAGCTGACGAATGCCCCCTAAAACAGGCATAGAGATCGAAAGCGTCCTTCCCGGCGGTCTCGCCGAAAAGGCGGGGCTGCGCCGCTGCGACGTGATAACCTCCCTCAACCGCCACCCCATGCACGATGTCATCGATTTCATGTTCTATAAATCGGAGGAACTCGACATTGAATTCCTGAGGGGAGGAACAAGGAAAAAGGTCCGGATCACGGCCGGAGACGGAAGTGATATCGGACTGACCATTAAACCCTTCAAAGTAAAGACCTGCAGGAACAACTGTATCTTCTGTTTCGTGAAGCAGCTGCCGAAAGGCCTGAGAAAGGCACTCTATGTGAAGGACGAGGATTACAGGCTGTCTTTTCTTTACGGTAATTACATGACACTCTCCAACATGGACGCCAAAGACAGGAAGAGGATTGTAGAGCAACGGTTGAGTCCGCTCTTCGTATCGGTACACACAACAAACAGGGCGCTCCGCGGCAGGATGACTGGAAACCCGAAGGCCCCCGATATCATGCGAGAACTTAAATTTTTTGCCGAAGAAAAAATAAGGGTCCATACTCAGATCGTTCTCTGCCCCGGGTACAACGATGGGGTGGAGCTGCAGAATACCATCACTGACCTCCACAAATTTTATCCATATGTCGCCTCGATCGCCGTCGTTCCCGTAGGGCTGACGATGCACAGGCGCCACCCGATCACCCCCTTATCGAAAGACGACGCCCTGCGCGCCATAAAAACAGTAGAGTGCTTCCAGAAGAGGTTTAAGAAAAGGCACGGGGACTCGATAGTATATTGCGCGGATGAAATGTATATACAGGCCGGCCATCCGTTCCCGCCTTTGAAGGAATACGGCATGCTTCCCCAGATAGAAAACGGCATCGGTATGGTTCCTCTGTTCGTCAGCCAGTCAAAAAAGGTGAAGGTTCCGAAGCAGCCGGCGCAAGAGGGCCTCTTTCTCACATTCACCGGGACATCGTTTTACCCTTTTCTGAAAAAGTTCACCGACCGGCTTTCGGAAAAGGACGTCTCTGGAATAGATGTGGTAGAGGTCGAAAACAATTTCTTCGGGCCGACTGTGACCGTCACGGGGCTTCTCACGGGCCGGGACATCATAAGGTCTCTGCATGACATCACGGGTTCATACACGGCTCTTCTCGTTCCGGACGTGGCACTCAAGGAAGAAGAAGACGTGTTTCTTGACGACGTTTCGCTGCGGGACATTGAGGAAGCTACCGGGGTGAAGACGGTCAGGATCGACTCCACGCCTCAAGGTCTTGTAGATGCTATCGCCGACATTAACACTGAGACCGCCGGGGATACCAGGTGAAGATGACCGGATCATCCGGAAAGGAGAGCTGTAATGCATATTAGCGGCAAGACGAAGATAACCGGGCTTTTCGGCTACCCGGTGGAGCATACGCTGTCACCCTCCATGCACAATGCGGCTTTCGAAAATCTCGGATTGGATTACTGCTATCTGCCCTTTCTTGTTCATCCGGACTTTCTCGAACAGGCCGTCGGAGCAGTAAAGGCACTCAATATGGCGGGTGTGAACGTAACGGTCCCCCACAAAGAAGCGGTCGCCCCGATGCTCGACAGCGTGGATGAAGAAGCCGCCTTCATAGGAGCCGTGAACACGATCGTAAATTCCGGAGGCAAGCTGAAAGGATTCAATACCGACGGAAGGGGGTTCATGCGCTCTCTTTCGGAAAACAGTATCGCGGTCGAAAACAGGAGAATCCTCGTAGTCGGCGCAGGAGGAGCCTCGAGGGCCATCAGTTATTACCTCAGCGAAAAAGCCGAAAGCCTTTGCCTGCACGACGTTGCAGAGAACAGGATGGACAAACTTGTCTCGGACCTCAGTAAAATCAGGACCAATGTTTCATCCCATAAGAAGATCACCGATCTCGGGTTGTTTGACATAATAGTCAATGCTACGCCGCTCGGCCTGAAGGCCGATGATCCCTTTCCCTTCGATGTCTCGGCCCTGACACCCGGCCACACTGTGTGCGACCTGATATACAGAAAAACACGCCTCCTGGAGTATGCCTTGAAGAAGGGCTGCAGGACGATCGACGGCTTGGGGATGCTCCTTTGGCAAGGGGTGCTGGCCTTCGAACTGTGGACCTCTGCCTTCCCTCCCGTCGATGTCATGAGAAATGCCCTCCTGCGCGGCATGCAGCAATAACTGGCACACTATTTGCCTTTACTTAACGGTAACCATATGATAAAATTTTTTATGAGACGTGTTTGGCTTGTCGTCCTTTCGCTGGTTCTTTGTTCCCTTCTTTTTTACGCCGCCAGAGACGGCAGGCAAACAGGGTTCGGGTTACATCAGGCCGGTGATTCATATATAGAAGGTGTGAAAATAGTTAACAGGAAAGACGGTAACATGGACTGGATATTGACGGCCGAGAGAGCGGATATAACTGCTGACGGCCGGATCGCATACCTGAAGAACATAAAGATAAAGCTCGAAGACCGCGGGATTACCGTATACGCCGGTAAGGGCAGCTACAACATGGCCGACAGGAGCCTCAATCTGGATGGCAGGACGGTCGCCAAAGGCAGTTCCTATGCAATCACGTCAGAGAACGTGGAGTTTAACAGCAAGAAGGACAAGCTGGCCACTAAAGGGGCGGTGATCCTGGAAGGGAAAAAATTCAGCGTGCACGGGAAGGGCATGGACCTGGACAATTCAGAACACAAGGTGAGGATTCTCAACAATGTCAAAGCGGTTTTTTATAATTAGCATCATCCTGCTGGCATTTCCTGCTCTGACCGCCATCGCGGCGTCAAAGGCGCCGCCGGTAAAGGGTCCGATTACGATCACTTCAGAGACCCTCACCGCCGACAACAGCGCTCATACTGCCCTGTTCGAAAAGAACGTTGTTGCAAAGACTCCGAATATGACGATATATGCCGACAGTATGCTGGTGTTCTATACGGAGCAGGGGGGCAATGTCACCAGGATAGAGGCAACCGGCAATGTGAAGCTTTATA
>JBJKOV010000480.1:0-9091 GCA_046707105.1 Thermodesulfovibrionales bacterium | reverse complement strand
ACGCCGGCCGTATACACGTCCTTCGACATGGAAATGCTTTCGGGAGAACTCGGACTAAAGCTGAATCCTGCCCGGTCATGCCTGTAACCGCCCGAAAGGCGCAGGTTGTCGGTTACCGTGACTTCATCATGGGCGTAATACCCTACATCCTCTTTTTTCAGGTCAAAGGTCCCGAGCGACCGCTCACCGAAAAAGAGCGAGTCGTTCACGATGTCTTCGTCGTTCTTCTCGTAATCGACGCCGGCGGTCAGCATGTTCTTCGTCCCGGCGAGGTCCTGTTTCAGAATGACCCGCGGCGAAAACGCAGTTGTCTTCAGTGCGCTGTCGCCAAGGAAATTCCCCCAGTCGCCTGAACTGAAGGAACTGAAGTCTCTTCTTCTGAAGGAGGTGTCCAGCCGAAGGACATTGTCTCCCGGGAGATAGATCTCGGGGTTCAGGGCGAAGTAATAATCCTCGGTTTTAGCAAAATCGTTCGGAAACAGCGTATCTGTCCTCGAAGCCCCGGCTGCAAAATCGCTTTCCTTCAGTGCACCCGGAAGCCCCGAGCGATCTCTGTGATAGCCGCTGCTGAAATCGATTTTCATGAAATCCTTCACGTAATAGGTTGCGTTCAGTCCAAGATCTTTGGAATCGGTCTGGCTGTTATCCCTGTAGCCGTCCGAGGTGAGATAATTCCCCGAAAGTCGAATTGAAAGGTCCTTCGCCGTTCCTCCGGCGTAAGCGTCAGTCCTGAAGGTGCCGTAACTTCCCGCGGCGATGGTTCCCCCTGCCTTCAGACCGGCGGGCCCCTCCTTTGTGATGATATTGATGACGCCGCCAGTGGCGTTGTCGCCATAGAGGACGCTTCCCCGTCCCCCTCTTATGATTTCGATCCGTTTGACCCTTTCAAGCGGGATGTCCATCCAGTCCACGCCGCTGAGGTCCGCCTCATTGATGCGTCTGCCGTCAACGAGCACCAGTGTATTCAACGTCGCCGTCTCTCCAAAGCCGGCAAGATCTACTGTGTAAGAACGGCCGTTCCCGGTGATGTCATTGACCTGGACTCCCGCCTCGGTTCTCAGGAGATCCGGGATATTCTGAGCGGTCGAGCTCTCGATCTCTTTTTCCGTGATCACCGAAACACTTGCCGGGACGTCGGTTGTCTTTTCTTCATGCCTTGTTGCAGTGACAACCACCTCTTCGAGTTTGATCTGCGCTTCAGCAAACGCCGGCAGTGCCGCCGCAGCTAAAATTACCGATACGATAAATAATTTTATGATCCTGTTCATGAATAATTCTTCTCCTTTTCGGTAGTAACTACTTTGTAAGAAGTCTTTTCCAGAGCGGTCATTCCCGAAGTTTTTTGCCGGGAATCCATTCTTTCCAGCGCCTATATCTCCCTTGGATACCCGCCTTCGCGGGTATGACGACTTCTTGCGAGCGTCCTGTAGCATCTCGCGGGTTTGACTCACATTCCCCCCTGCTATGTAACTATGTAACTGCACGTCTCATCGTAACCTCCTCTTCCCTCGAAGGGCATCAGTTTTGAGGTATCCGGGTTTCCTGACTCAGGGCATCCTACTTGCCGGCCTTCCCGTCCGCTTCGGAAGACAGTGGCGCTTCGGCTTTCGTTCCCTTCACAGTTGCGGGGCAGTTCCCGGTTTCGACGGGATTCCCCTGAAATACCTCATGGATTCATGTTGCTTCTCATCAAAATAGTCAAAAGTCGTCATTCCCGCAAGCGAAGCGCGTCGGGAATCCTTCCAGAAAACGAGAAAGATTCCGGACAAGCCGGAATGACACCTGGTTGCATTAAAACAACTCATAACCGGGCCTCCCGTTCAGCAGTTTGACCACAGGATATCTCTCCCAGAATTCGATGATGTTCACCGCCGCATAATCCTGCTCGATGCGGAAGATATGTTCCAGCGGCACCCCGAGGACGTGGCAGAGTATGATCCTGTTGATGCCTCCGTGCGCGACCACGGCAATATAATCTCCGTCATGTTTTTTCATTATCGCATCGAATGAACCGATGGCCCTGTCTCTCACTTCGCTCGTATTTTCTCCGTCGGGCGGGCTGTACTTCAGGGGATTTTCGGCCCACAAGCCGAACTCCCTGGGATAACTCTCCTTTATATCGGTGAATGTCATGCCCTCCCAGATGCCGAAAGACCGCTCTCTCAGGCCGGGCACTACCACGGGTGTCAGCTTGAAAGGCGCGGCAATTATTTCGGCACTCCTGACCGCCCTGCTCAGGTCCGAGCAGTAAACGGCCGACAGCGCCGGCGTTTTCACTTCCTCATCTCCGCCCCCCGGATTTTCCTCTTCTGCATGGATCTCCTTCAGATAACTCATGTGTTTTGACAAAGCGGAGTTGCCGAGGTGAGCGCTTATAAAAGCAGCGGAGGCCTCTATCTGGTGGACGCCTGTTTCCGAAAGTGGCACGTCAATGCTTCCGTTATATCTTTTTGCCCCGCCTCCCTCGACTGCGCCGTGCCTGATCAGATAGAGAGTCGTGACCATATTATCACCATTAACAGGAAGGATATCTCAGTCATCTCGCTTACTGCTCCCAGGGTGTCACCGGTGAGTCCGCCAAATTTCCTTTTGAAGTATCCGGCCCAGATACCGCAGGCAAGATAGAGGAGCGCGGGTACGCCGGCATCGAAAAGGCAGAGTGAGCCCGGGGAGAAGGAGCGGAATGCCGTCCCGGAGATGGCCAGTACCAGCATCAGCAGAAACGTAGAAAAAGCAAGTTCCCTGAATCCGGTACCGGCAATAAAGAACTGTCCCAGCCCGTCCTGTCGCGCCGGTTCGCCGCGATACATCGACGCTACCATCGTCCATTTGGGGAGCACAGGCATAAGCAGGAGTGAAGAATGGCATGCGAGGGGGGAGAAGCTGGAGATATCCACGAGTGCGAGATATTTCAGCCCCAGGGCGAAGATTATCGCCGTCACCCCGATAGGTCCGGCTGTACCGCCCCGCATGATCGTGAGCCGCTTGTCTCTGTCGGCTGCGGCATCCCCGGTCGATTTTGACGCAAGGGCATCGAAGGTGTCGGAAAGTCCGTCGAGATGAAACCCCCCGTTTGACAGGACCAGTACGAGCAAAACCAGTGCGATGACAAGGTCAGGATGAAAGACACTGCCGAAGGCATAATCCGCCGCAACAAGCAGGACGCCCTGGAAAACTCCCACCACAACAAATAAAGAGGAGCTTTTTGCAAGATCTGCTTCATCCGCCGTGATGCCCGGACCGAGGGGGATCACGGTCAGGAATTGAAATGCGAGCAATAAACGCTTCATTTATCTTTCTTCCCCGCCAGAGACGCCCGCCTCGCCGAAAGTCGCCATTTCTCTGTAGATCTTGAGTCCGTCTTCGATCATCAGCATCGCCAGGGCCGCGCCCGTACCCTCGCCGAGTCTGAGCCCCAGATCAAGGATAGGCGTCAGGCCGATCTTTTCGAGCATAACCTTGTGGCCTATCTCAACCGAGTTGTGGGCGGCGAACATATAGTCCTTCGTGAGCGGCTCGATGCTGTATGCCAGAAGAGCACCCGCAGTTGAAATGAAACCGTCCACGACGACGGGGATCCGTTCAGCGGCGGCCCCGAGGATCAAACCGGCTATCCCTCCGATTTCAGCCCCTCCGACCTTGGCGAGGACGTCGATGGGATTTCCAGGATCGGGCCTGTTCAGTGATATCGAGTCCTCAATGACCCTTATCTTGTTAAGCAGGGCATCGTCGGTTATACCGGTACCTCTTCCCGTCACCGCGGCCGCAGGCTTCCCGGTGAGGACCGAAGCGATGGCTGCCGAAGGCGTGGTGTTGCCGATCCCCATATCTCCCGTCCCGAACATCCTGTAGCCCATGCCGGCGTATTCTTCCGCCAGCCCGATGCCGACCTCGATGCACTGTTCGGCCTCTCTTGTGGTCATGGCGGGCCCTTTCCTCATATTCCTTGTTCCGTGTACGATCTTCTTTGATATGAGACCGGCTGCATCCCGGAAATCGAAATCTACTCCTATATCAACGACGACAACGTCGGCGCCGGCATGCCGGGCAAGTACGTTTATGCCCGCTCCCCCGTTCAGGAAATTAAAGACCATTTGGGGTGTAACCTCCTTCGGGTATGCGGAAACGCCTTCCTCCGTAACGCCGTGATCGCCGGCAAAGGTAAATACCACCTTCCTGTCGATTTCCGGCATTGTATTTCCGGAAATAGCTGCCAGCCTGCGCGCGAACTCTTCGAGACGTCCGAGGCTCCCTACGGGCTTTGTGAGACTGTCAAGCCTCTTCCGGGCCTGTTCAGCAAAGACGGCTCCAACCGGCACAATCTTTCCCAGTTTCTCCTGCATTAAAGTCCTACCCCCTTCATTTTATTTTCACCGGAATTCCGGATACCGTCATATATACTTCATCGGCGACTTCCGCTATCCTCTGGTTCAAAAATCCTGCTGCGTCCCTGTATCTCCTGGAAATCTCATCTGCGGGTACGATGCCCATTCCGACTTCATTCGACACGATATATATACGTCCAGTCCGGTGCAGCTTCAGAATCGAATCAATAAGAGCCTTCGTTCCATGGTCAAGATCCGCATTTTCGAACATCATGTTGGCCAGCCACAATGTGAGGCAGTCAAGAATTATTACCTCATAGCGGTTCTCGATATCTTTCACCAGTTCTCCAATCTTCAGCGGTTCCTCGTAGGTGTCGTATGCGTCGCCCCTGTCCAGCCTGTGCCTTTCTATCCTGGACCTCATCTCATCGTCTGACTGCAGGGCGGTGGCTATGAAGGCCTTCCTGCCGGGAACGCCGGAGGCATCAGCCAGAGCGAAACTGCTCTTGCCGCTTCTGGCCCCACCCGTGACAAAGATTATCTTCCTTTCCATTCCCCCCGCCTCATCCCTTCTCAGAAATTGTCCTCATAACTGATATATGGCTTCCCATGCGGATTTCTTACTACCTTTACGCTGACGTCAAAGGCGTTTCTGATAAGTGCGTCTGTAAGCACGTCCCCCGGCGCACCGGAGCCGAGCAGGCTTCCGTTTTTGATCAGCATGACCTTTTCGAACTGCATTGCGATATTGATGTCGTGCAGGGCCATCACTATCGAAATGTTCCTTTCCTCCCGCAGTTTCTTCAGAAGTCTGACGAGTTCTATCTGGTACCTGATGTCGAGGTTTGCGAGCGGCTCGTCGAGAAGGAGCAGGCCCGCCCCCTGAAGAAGCGTCATTGCGATAAACGTCCGTCTCTTCTCTCCGCCGCTCAGATCGGTGATATGCGCATCCGCCTTTTCACTCAGGCCTACCATGGCGAGGGCGTCATCGGTACTCATTGCAGGGGGTATGTCATAGGGATAGAGTCCCATGCCTACAAGTTCCTTTACAGTAAAAGGGATGCTGACATCGAGTGTCTGCGGCAGGTAGCTGATCAGTTTGGCCCTGTCCCTGTTGTGATAGGAATGGAGGGCTTTTTCCCATAAGAGCAAGCCGCCCGACAAAGGTTTCAGGATGCCGCCGCAGAGCTTGAGTATCGTCGATTTGCCCGATCCGTTTGCTCCCAGGAGGCCGATGAATTCGCCTTCGCCCACGGAGAGGCCCAGGTTCTCTATAAAGCGTTCTCCCTTCGCATAAGAAAACCGGACATCCTCCAGTCTCAATATCATCGCCCTAGAAGCTGAGGACATTTTTCCTCCTCAAGAGGTAAAGAAAATACGGTGCACCGATGATGGCCGTGATTATCCCGGCCGGAAGCTCCATCGGGGGCAGTAGAGACCTCCCGATGAGATCCGCTATGCAGAGCAGTGCACCCCCCAGGACCGCAGAGGCGGGAACGAGGAGTCTGTTGTCGGAGCCGAGAAAGAAGCGCGCGATGTGGGGAACAAGAAGTCCGATGAAGCCTATCATGCCGCCGAGCGCCACCGATGCCGCAGTCATGAAGCCCACAGCCACAAAGAGCAGAAGCCTCTCCCTGTGGGGTGAAAAGCCCAGGCTGTGTGCAAGCTCATCCCCCAGGATAAGGGCATTGAGGGCTTTTGCCCTCCAGAGCGAGACAGCCATTCCGCCTGCCACAAAAAGCAGGCCGTAGGGCATTACGGACCAGTCGGACATCGAGAGGTCCCCGAATATCCAAAGCGTTGCCCTCCTGAGGCCCTCGGTCGTCGATACGCTCAGAAGGAGCATAAGCAGCGCCGAAAACAGAAAACTCAGTCCCACTCCGGCCAGAAGAAGCCTCTCGGGCCAGAGTCCGCCCCTTCTCCATCCCAGTATCCCCACGATGCCGCCGGTGAGCATCGCTCCTATGAATGCAAATACAGGTATAGTGAAAGTCCCAAAGACGCTCAGACCAAGGACAATGCCCGATGCGGCTGCCAGGGACGCACCGCTTGAAATTCCAAGGATATAGGGGTCCGCCAGCGGGTTCCTCAGGATGCCCTGGAGGACAGCCCCTGATGCTCCGAGTGCCGCTCCCATGAGCACCGCCACAACGACCCTTGGTGCCCTGATGGAAAAGAGGATAACCTTTGTCGTCCCATCCAGTGCAAACGGATTGATGACGCTGGGCCCCAAAAGAAGAGACGCCGCTATGACCGCAGCAAAAACCAGGATGATAAAGAATATACCGGCCTTCATGCTACTGCTCCATTACTTTCCGCAGTTCTTCGATTCCCCGGACGGTCCGCGGCCCCAACCGATAGAGGTCGTCGCTTACGTAAAAAACCCTGCCGTTTCTCACCGCAGACAGCGTCCGCAGTCTTGAGAGAAGACCCCGAGCCAGGTTTCTGATGGCGTCCCCCTCCTCCTCTCTCATATCAGGCCCTATCACTATCATATCCGGGGGTGCCCGAAGGATCGCCTCCAACGAGTATTTCGGGTACTCGGCTATCGACCTCTCCGCCAAATTTTCTCCCCCCGCGATCTTTATCGCGTCGTCGATTACCGTACCGGGTCCGGCAACGATCAGTGGGTCCGGCCAGACGATAAACAATATCTTTTTCTTCGGTCCCGCGGGTTTCACTTTCTCGATCTTCTTGAGCCGGGCTTCATACTCGTTCGCGAGTCTGTCAGCCTTCTCTCTGACATCAAGAGCCGCCCCGAGGGCCCTCATTCCCTTCGGAAGATCCTTGATCCTCCTCGCTCTTGAAACATAAGTTTTGATATGCAGGGAACGGAGCCTCTCCTCAAAGTCTTTGGAATTACCATCGGTTGTCATTACGACGATATCCGGATTCAGAGACAAGACGGCCTCCAGAGACGGATTCGACATTCCCCCTACTTTCGGTTTTGTCCTTGCCTCCGGAGGATAGTCGCAGAAAGTCGTGACCCCGACCACCCGGTCTCCCAGCCCCAGCGCAAAAAGCATTTCGGTCATGTTCGGCGCGAGCGATATGATCCTCTCCGGCGTCCCGGCGCGACAGGGGACGGAAAAAGAACAAATAAAAATCACCAGCGCTATTGCGGCTTTCTTAATCGTCTCCTCCTCAAAAAAAAATCCTCAGAACTCAAAAAAGAGCCCTGAGGATTGCACCCTGTTTTACTTCATCCTCACCCTTCTCCACGGAAAGGCACTTAATAGCAGTTAGCGCTCAGCAGTTAGCTGATAGCTAAAAAGCTACACGCTTTTCTTTTACAGGCAGGTCTTCTGGCTCTCCCGACCTTTGCCGGCCTTCCCATCCGAAAATGAACAGTGGCCACTTGACGGCATAGGCGCTTATTCCGTAAACACGGAATCGGGATTACAGCGGCGGGACCGCTCCTGAATCCAACAGGATTCCCTATTAAGTCTCTGCACCCGTAATACACATAGTTTGCAGAAAAATGGCGGTAAAATCAACAGGCGGACGGACGGAGGGAAAAATATCTGCCCGTCAGCGACACGATCGGCCGGAGGAGCGTCGGGCCTCGGGGGTAACAGGCGGCTTGACAGCAGCAAACTTCCGCTTGAAAACACTTGTGACAATATAGTAATATTCAACTTACGCCGAAGTGGTGGAACTGGTAGACACGCACGTTTGAGGGGCGTGTGGAGAAATCCATGCGGGTTCGAGTCCCGCCTTCGGCACCATCTCTCTCATTCAACATCAATGAGTTAGCTTCTCAAAATCCCCAAAATGACCGTGAACAAGAGCCTTGCCGTTTTCAGTCTTTCAATCTGAATTCAATGGTCAGAAATACAAGACCCCGTGTTCGTGATATAAGGGACAAAGTAGTAAAATAAAACCATATGAACAGGATTCCAAAAGAGATCAATTACAGTCCAATCGGGGTGATCCACTCACCCCACCGAGACATCAAGGGGATGCCGATACAGCCGACAGGGGCAAAAGGGATCGGGGGGACTGTTGAGATAAAGAGTAAGTATGCAGACGGGCTAAGAGACCTTGGCGGATTTGAATATATCATCTTGATTTATCATTTCCATCGCTCCGTGGGTTATTCACTTCAAGTAAAGCCGTTTCTGGATGATAGTCTGCGGGGAGTATTTTCCACAAGGGCACCGAAACGCCCAAATGCCATAGGGATGTCTATTGTCAGGCTACTGAGGGTCCAGGGCAACATCCTCCATGTTGAAGATTTGGATATCCTGGATGGAACACCTTTACTGGATATAAAGCCCTATGTTCCAGACTTTGATGTCAGGAAAACCAAGGCCGTAGGATGGTTATCCCGGAAGGCGGTCAGAGCAGTCAAGAAGAAGGCTGATGGAAGGTTCAGATAATCGTGAGACTTCTCCGCTATGAAGGCGCTGTTAGGGTTGATGAGGAGATTGTTCAGGAAATAATTGCAAGGGGTACAAACATAAGAGTCTCTGGAACCTGGTAGAAAGGCGAGTAGAAATACTTCGCCAAAAAGGAGTGTGATTGTGCTGCTGACAAGTACCCATGGAAAGGTGATAAATCGGCCTCATCATGTTTTATAATATCAACATGGCACGGTCCTCCTTATCAGTATCACTGCTGATCCTCCTGATTGCAGCCTTGTGGGGCTGTTCTGTTCCGCCATCCGAAACCACAGTGGCGAAGGCGATCACGGATTATTTTGAAAGCGGCCATTATAAAGTCGTGGATTTGAAGATCGGAAAGATAGAAGGTATGCCCCTGTC
>JBJKOV010000479.1:0-3958 GCA_046707105.1 Thermodesulfovibrionales bacterium | reverse complement strand
CGCCCTTTAACGAAATAGTGTTGCTCTCAGACTCGATTTTAAGGGTATATTCTTCTCCCATGTTCAGCTTCTTGTTCAAACTCAGGGCAACCCCGCCGAAACTTATATTGATAATCTTCACTTCGGTAGTAAAAAAAATTTTGCATTGAACGTCCATGCCTTCGATTGAGAATCTCTTATATCTTCTTTTTACTTTCATATGTGCAAATAATAGTGTCTTGTCAGAAGTTACTGTCAGTTTCGTCAATAACTCCGTGAAAATTGAGCGAAGGGGCAGCGCCCCTTTTTTCTTCCGAGATTTTTACCTCGCCTGGTGAAGGCTTGGCCTTGCGGTTGTGTGCCACCAGAGATTTGACCACCTCCCAGCCGATTTTATTCGTTTCAGCCATTTTAGTGATCTCCTCTATAGCCGTCCTGTTGTCATATGAGACCGGCCGGTATGGCCTCGGGGAAATAAGGGCGTCGTATACGTCACATACGACTGTTATCTCCACCATGCGGTCCGTGAGCTGTATACCACGGGGCATGCCCGAACCATCTTTCCTCTCGTGATGATCCCTCGCTACTATGGCGGCAATATTTTCCGGGTCCTTATGGAAATAGCTGAGGAGGACATATCCTGCGCTGGAATGATGATCTATAATCCTCTTTTCATCCCTGGTGAGAGGGGTGGCTTTTTTTAATATATGCAGCGGAATGCAGATTTTGCCGATATCATGAGTAGCACCAATCGAAACCTGCTTTGTCCACTCCCGATAATCCGGCAACACATCTTTGGCAATCAATGCAGACAGAGCCAATACCATGAGGGAGTGGCAATATGTATGGTAGTCGTATCTCTTGAAATAATCGAGCGACTCCAGAACAGGAATGACGAGGTGGACCTTCTCTAGCACGGTCATAACTTCCGTAATTTTCTCCTGACTGGCGAAAATCGAAGCGTATGGGGGCCTGCTTATCTGGCGGAGCAGGTCATGTTTTACCATGCCGTATCCGAGCAATGGATAGGGTTGATAAGATGTTGGCTTGCCTGAAGATATCAAATCCCGTAACGTCTCCTCTGATAGGACGGCGCCGGCCGGCAGTAAAAGCCGGTTATCCAATGTGTGAACCGGGTAATGTAGTCTGATAGTGTTCATAAAAAAGATGTCGTATATTAGCCAAGTGCCTGACTTTTTTCAATAGCATGGTATCAAGGAACAAGTCATCAGGAAGGCTTTTATTTATTAGAAGGCAAGCATCCCTTTGACCGGCGGGCAGGAGTCCGGGATATTTCTTGAAGCATGGTATCTTACTTATGATTAACGGGCGTATAAAGCGTAAATCCGCCTATTTCCTTTTTTTGCCAGCCTAATTTTTCGGCATAATGTATCAGCGGCTCTTCCAAAATGATGTCCTCGAAGCCGACAAGGACAGCGTCGGGCGGCTCCTTCTGAAGAAGGGCCGGCAATGAACCCGGATCGGTGCTGACAGCAATACGGCGCTGATTATCGGAAAGAAAGCGGCCATATCTGAAAAGAAAAGGACCGGTTGACAATTCTTCATATATCCTCTCACCTCCCTCAAGAGCGAATATCGGGGCGAGAGTGAGGATAATCTTATCGGGACCCACAATCTCTGAAACGTCCCTGGAAATGGTATAAACCCTGGTCGGGGTCCATTCTTCTTTAGAAAAAGCAAGTTTAATTTTTTCGAGTGTATCCTTGTTATACAGAGTTGATATAACAGCACTGAGGATCAAAAGCCCGGCACTCATATACAAGATTATTTTTTTTGTCGATTCTCTGTTAACGACGGATATGCTGCCGGAAACGGCAAAGGCAACAGTCATGAGAATAAATGGCACCGGCGCCGCAAAATATTGGACCCATACAGGAGTTATGACAAAGGCTGCAAAGGTCATTGCGCCTGCAAGCAAGAAAGCGAGTACAAAATGTGTATTCCTCCAGAAACGACATCTGTATATACCCACTGCCAGAATGCAGGAGAAAAGAAAGAGAACAAGGCCTGCCAGATATGAAGGGAGTGTTGAAACGCTGGCGGCCACTAGAAGTTTTTCCTTGAGACTCATGGCCGCCTTCCAGCCGGGGGCCCAATGTTGAGAACCGGTAATAAAGAAGTATTGCAGCGTGTCAAAGATAAATGAACTGGGTGCTTTGAAGAAATAGTAAACCGCAACGGCTGACGGCAAGGCTGCGCCTGCGCAGAATGGCAGGAGCAGTTTCCTGGACCGGACACCCCTGGGGACTGGAACAAGTAAGGCCAGTACGAGAAAAATTGCGAGACCGGCAAAAGCAAAACTCAGTCGTGTAAAAACCGCTATACCGGCAAGAAGACCGGCCAGAAAGATCCGTTGCGTCTTAAAAGGTCCGGAAAAATCGAGGCCCGCCACAATCAGGTATGAAACAACTACGCAGAGAATAGGAAGAGAATGGTTCCAGGCAAATCGGCCGGCAAATTGTATAACCGGATTGAATGCATACAGGACTGCTGCGGATGTTCCCATGACAATGCCGTAAATCCTTTGATGGCGAAAAGCCTGAAGGAACGCCGTCAGAACAAGGTACATAGTGAGTACCGAACAGGCTACTGAAAATACCCTTCCCACAAAAAGATAATTCGTCGTTTTAAAAAGAGTGAAAAGGAAAGCATATATAACGGGAAGCAGGGGCATGTGCAGAAAGGCGAAATCCCTGTACATGACTTTGCCGGAAACTATGAGCGCCCCCGCGGTGCAGTAAATGTTTTCGTCATGATCAAACCCCTGAAGTGCCGATCCAAATAAAAAAATTGTCAGTATTGCCATGACAATGGCAGCAATAGCGTAAATTAAAACGGTATCCCATGTTGCCGTCTTACGTACTGACTGCCCGACACAAGTATTTTTAAAGAGTTTCATTGAATTTGTATCGACGAAGGTCTGTTTTTAATCAGCGGATTATACCATGTTTCACGAAGTAACCACTCCAGTGCAATCCTATTTCAGACATAATAAGTATCTGTTTTGACATGGCTTCCCCCCCTGGTTGACATTTCCCCTGATGCCTGCTAAATGTGAAGTAAATTGCAGTACGGAGGTGTTCCATGAAAAAAGTGTTGCTGGCGGCGTTTGTGGTTGTTATATTCCTCAGCGTTTCTTTCGCGTCCTTTGCTGGTGAGAAGAGAGTCGCCAGCAGTATGTCCGCAAAATCCTTTCAGGTATTCGACCCTTCG
Source organism: Thermodesulfovibrionales bacterium (assembly GCA_046707105.1). GTDB lineage: Bacteria > Nitrospirota > Thermodesulfovibrionia > Thermodesulfovibrionales > UBA6898 > JARRRD01. The sequence continues at coordinate 745 of JBJKOV010000479.1, read as the reverse complement.
TATGAGCAGGCACACGTCTGCAGTTCGCTCAGCGCTGATTGCCGGGTGCCCGTCAAAGCGCTTAATTCAGCGGCCGAGACACCGGTGCTCCATATAGACTTTTATGCTCCTACAAATCAGGTTTATACAAAGATTTATATCGTCAGCGACACCGCCGGGACCGTTGTCTCGCTTCAGATCTTCAGCGATTTCCTCCTGGCAGGATTCAACGCGTTCGACCTTGATACTCCCCTTTCGCCCGGTGACTATACATTTACCTCGATCGCCGTGGGCAGTGCAGACGGCTCTGCGGCAATCAGTGATCCATATAAGTTCAGCGTCTTTTGATGCAAATCAAAATGGAGGGGGCGGGAAAATACGAATTAGATCCGGGAGTTCCCGTTCCCGCCTTCGGGTCGCTTTAGTCCGGCTCGAGCCCTCAAAGGTCGCCCTTGAGAAAAGCGGGCAAACTGGATCGAGCGGCCGAGCGGCTTATTTCCCCCAGTCGGACCTGCGCCTGGTCCTGTGATGGACGTATTTCTCGGCTGACAGGGCGGCTACGCAACCGTTCGAGACGGCTGTCACTATCTGCCTTACCTCGGTGCAGGTAACGTCGCCGGCGGCAAATACGCCAGGTATGGGGGTCTCCATCATCCTGTTGCTCTCGATGCACTCATCTTCCGTCAAATCGACGTGACCATAGAGGAAGTCGACGATCGGCTTGCTGCCGTGGAGATATACGAAGACACCCGAAAGGGGGATTTCA
>JBJKOV010000478.1:0-14137 GCA_046707105.1 Thermodesulfovibrionales bacterium | reverse complement strand
TCAAAGTTCAAGCAGGCATCTTCATTTCAGTAGCAACTGTAAGCTCTTCGAATATCCTGCCGACTTCGGCAAGCGGTCCTTCATCCAGCCCCTTGCAGTCGACCTCGAAGCCCTCCGGGAGGAATTTTATTCTTTTCTTTCGCCCCTGGCGGAGATCCATGATATGAGACGGCTGCACTGACGTATCGGAGAAAAAAAGCACGCTGACTTTGTCCCCTGACTCGTGAATCTTTTCCACACCCAGCTGCTTTGCCACCGCCTTCAGCCCCGCGATCCTCAAAAGATTGCGGGCTTCCTCAGGCAGAGCGCCGAACCTGTCCCTCAGTTCGGACTCGAAATCGGCTATCCCGGCGGCGGTCTGCAGAGACGCCAGCCGTCTGTAAAAGCTGAGTCTCAGTGTGACGTCCTCGATATATTCTGCCGGTATGAAGGCGGATATCTGCACTTCCATGGCAGGCTCACGCTCTTCCTTCACTTCTTCTCCCTTGAGTTCCGCCACCGCCTCTTCGAGCATCTCTATGTAAAGGTCAAACCCCACCTCATGTATATGCCCCGACTGTTCGGCCCCGAATATCTCACCGGCCCCCCTTATCTCCAGGTCTTTCAGCGCCAGTCTGAAACCCGCGCCAAGGTAGCTCATCTCCTGCACTGCCTGGAGCCGCTTCCTTGCCTGCTCGGACAGCATCGACTCCGGGGGCGCAAGGAAAAAAGCATATCCCTTCCTGCTGCTTCTCCCTACTCGTCCCCTCAACTGGTAGAGGTCGGCAAGGCCCATCCTGTCGGCCCTGTCTATGACGATGGTGTTGGCCCGCGGTATGTCCAGGCCCGAACCGACTATGGAGGTCGAAACCAGCACGGTGACCTCTCCTTCAAAAAATCTGTGCATGACCTTTTCGAGAGCCCTTTCCGGCATCTGGCCGTGGGCCACCCCCAACTCGGCGGAAGGGACGAGACGCTTCACCTGGTCGGCCACCCCGTGGATATCATTCACCCTGTTATGGACAAAAAAGACCTGGCCGTCCCGCCGAAGCTCGTTCATTATGGCGTCCCCGATAAGGGAGTCGCTGGACACGGCGACCGTACTCTTCACCGCGAGTCTCTCTTCAGGAGGGGTTTCTATGACGCTGATATTTCTGATCCCCGACAGGGCCATATGGAGTGTACGCGGGATCGGCGTGGCCGTTAAGGTCAGAACGTCTATATTGGTTTTCAGCTCGGTGATCCTCTCCTTCTGTCCGACGCCGAACCTGTGCTCTTCGTCAATGATGAGCAGGCCCAGCCGGCTGAAGGAAAGCTTGCCCGACAGGAGAGCGTGAGTTCCTATGACGATGTCGACTTCTCCTCCAGCTACGCCCTTCATCACCCGTTCAATATCCTTCTTCGACTTGAACCTGCTGATGAAATCTATATTGACCGGAAACCCGGAAAAACGCTCCCTGAAAGTCCTGTAATGCTGTTCGGCAAGAATGGTCGTGGGCACCAGGACCGCGACCTGCCTGTTGTCGTAAACCGCCTTGAAGGCCGCCCTCATCGCAACTTCGGTCTTGCCGTAGCCGACGTCCCCGCAGAGCAGTCTGTCCATGGGAGTATCCGACTCCATGTCCCGCTTTATATCGGCGATCGCCTTGAGCTGATCAGCGGTTTCCTCGTAGGAGAAGAAACTGTCGAACTCCCTGTGGAGTTCGGTATCAGGACTGAAGGAAAACCCCCGGGCGGCCCTCCTGCCGGCATAGAGAGAAAGAAGCTTCGCCGCCAGCTCCCGGACCTTTTTTCTTACCTTCTCTTTCTTCTTCTGCCAGGTCTTGCCCCCCAGCCTGTCCGTATTCGGGACGATTCCCTCTTCCGAACGGTATTTCGAAAGGACCCGGATGTTCTGGACCGGTATATATAGTTTCCCGTTTTCATATTCGATCACCATGAGCTCCAGTTCGGCCCCGTCACTCTCTTCTTTCTTATTCACTCCGCTAAACCTGCCCACCCCGTGGTCCCTGTGCACAACAAAATCTCCGGGGGTTATATCGTCGATCGACACCAGGAGATTGGAGATCTTGGATTTTGTGATGGACCGGAAGGACGGCCGCTCTCCGAACATCTCGGTCGCGGTCAGAATGAGCAGGCCATCGGTGAAAAGACCGGATGAAAGCCCGTCCACCGTCAGGGAAAACGTCCCGGGAAATTCGGCAAGTTCTTCCGTCCCGACAAGCGGGACTATTATATCTTTCTCGCGGAAGAGGTCCTTGAGCCTCTCGGCCTGTCCGGAAGAAGAGGCGACGATAATCACTCTGTTGGACTTGCCGAGTTTTCCGACTGCCTCCGGCAGGCCGGCGAACCCTTCTCTCTCTTCGGGCAGGATGCCGTTGCCCCGCATGGGTGAGATGCGGGCAGCGATATCAATGCCGGCCTCCCTGGCCCCCTCCCCTTCCTCACTGATACCCGGACCTTCAAAAGAATACCTGGAAAGCAGGACTGTACCGGCGGGAAACTCTTCCCTTTCCACCTCGGGGTAGAGGCAGTAGAATGTCCTGCTCCCGGAGAGTGGTTGCCACCCGTTCAATTCTGCCGGTTCTGCTGCCGGAAAAAGCAGAAGCTCTCCGATATTGCCCTTCGATCTCTGGGTTTCGACGTCGAAGATTTTGACTTCCTCTATCTCGTCTCCGAAAAACTCTATTCTCAGAGGGTCCTCCGCCGTGGAGGGGAAAACATCAAAAATCCACTCCCTCCTGCTAAACTCCCCCTTCTCGCCAACCATCGGCGCTTTGGAATACCCGAGGTCAACAAGCAATTCCTCAAACCCTGACCTCGCCATCGTCACTCCCGCCCTGATCAGGACTGTGCGGCCTTCGAGAGACTCTTTGTCCCAGAGAGCGGACTTCAGGCTCCGGGACGATGTCACCAGAGAATCCGATTCTTCCAGAGAATGTATTATGCCCGCCCTTCTCCCTGCGGTCTCGGGGCCGTTGGACTCCGGCAGAAAAAATACCTGCCTCCCCGCAAATATCCTGCGAAAGAAGTTTATGTCCTTCCCGAGAATCTCGGCCGCTGCCTCGTCTTTCTCGACGGCGATGAAAGGTTTGTCCGTCATGGCAAGAAAGAGCGCTGCAGAAGAGCCCGTAAGGTTGAAGATGCGGCCGCCTCCGCACCCCGAATCGGCGAAGGCTCTTTTCATAAGCGAAAGGAGTTCCATGGCCAATGTACCGCCTATGCGGGCAACCGGCGTATCTTTTCGATTATGCCCGTTGTTGAAGCTCCTCTGACATAAGGAAGGCTGTAGGTTTCGTCCACGATATCGTAGCCGACGATTTCTTCCCTCTTCCAGTCCCCGCCCTTGACGAGAACGTCGGGGCGCAGTGTTTTTATAAGGCGGTAAGGTGTACTCTCACTGAAAATTATCACATGATCCACCATCGAAAGAGCGGCCAGCACTTCCGCCCGGTCCTTCGCGGAATTCACCGGTCTTCCGGGCTTGATCCTTTTCACCGAGTCGTCGGAGTTTACCCCGACCACAAGGACGTCGCCCAGTTTCCTTGCATGTCTCAAATACCGTATGTGTCCCTTGTGCAATATGTCAAAGCAGCCGTTCGTAAAAACTATTTTCCTGCCGGAGGCCCGCAGGGATTCACATATTTTTTTCAGATTTTTCCTGTCCTGGATTTTTTTCATCCTTATTGCCCTTACGCGTACAAGCCGATCTCTTTAAGCTTCGCCTTCGCCTTTTCGAGAACAGACCTGTCGCCCTTGAAGCTGATCTTCTCAAGCGCCGCATCAATGGGGAACCATTGGGAATCGTCGACCTCGAAGTCATGCTGCTCTGTATTTCCGCTCACATATTCCAGCAAAAAAAAATGGACCGTCTTCCTGCATTTTACGTTATCGCCCTTTATATAATACCAATAGGTGATATCTCCCAGTTCCTCAATAATCTTTCCGGACAGTCCCGATTCCTCCCTGACCTCCCTGACCGCCGTCTCTTCCGGCGTCTCTCCACTGTCGATGAGACCCTTCGGCAGGCACCACACCTTGCCGCCCTTGACAGACACAAGAATCACCTCTATACTGCCCTGCCCCCGCCGGAATATTACGCCGCCAGACGATGTCTGCCGTCTGAGGGACGCCGGCTTCATAAGTCCTTTCCGGCGGTCGGCACTGAAGATGGGGCAGGGGTAGATCTCTCCGGTTCGGATAACCCGCCGTCCGGAGAAAATCCTTCAAAGGCCTTGAATGACAACCGCATATTTTTCACATGAAACGGGCCGTTACCGCTTCCATGACATCTCTCCTCAACCTCAGGGGTTTCATATCGCTTCCAACGCACCCGAGTTTCACTGTAGCCTCTACAAGGCCCTCGCCGGTATTTCCCCTGCGGACGGTATGCCTGAAAATTATGGAGGCGGGACCGGACCGGTCGACCGAAGTCTCGACGGCCAGCACGTCGCCGTATCTTCCCGGGGCCATATACTTGACAGCGGCTTCCGCAACTACGAAGAATACTCCCTCCTCTGTAAGGGCCTTCAGACTGACGCCGCGCGATTCGAGAAACTCGGTCCTGGCGCGTTCGAAATACCTGAGGTAGTTGGCATAATAGACAACGCCGCCGCAGTCCGTGTCCTCATAATAAATCTTAACCAGGATAGTATGATTCACTTCGCTAGCATCGTCCCCGTAATCAGCTTCAGTATATCGTTGTAAAAAGCAAAAGCCATGAGTGAGATGAGCAGGGCCAGTCCGACCTTCTGGGCAAACATGACGACTTTCTCGCTAAGGGGCCTTCTCCTGACAACCTCGATACAGAGAAAGAGCAGGTGTCCTCCGTCGAGAACCGGTATCGGCAGCAGGTTCAAGACTCCCAGATTTATGCTTATCACCGCCATAAAGGTAAAGAAATCCACCGCCCCCCGGGAAGCCGTTTGTCCCGCCATTTCAAATATCATGATCGGCCCTCCTATAGTCTTGGCGGGGATCACCTTCTGGATCAGCTTTACTATTGATTCGGCGGTCAGGACGGAAAATTCCCAGGTCTTCCGGAAGCCCATTGACAGCGCCGGGAAAGGGCCGTACCTCTTTATAAAAGTATTCTCCATGGGCCTGATACCGATAAGGCCTATTTCCTTCTCCCCGCTGCCGGGAACGGTGATCGTGCTTCTTTCCGGAGTGATCGCCAGTTTAATGAGACTGTCATCTCTCCTGACAGTAAACCTCAACGTTTTTCCGGGACTGTTATGGATCAGTTCAGTCATATCCTGCCAGGTCTTGACCTCAGTGTCCTCTATCGCCAGAATCCGGTCACCTTTTCTGAGGCCGGCCTTCTGCGCAGGAGTCCCCATGATTACTTCTCCTACAACCGGATACAAAAGATGAGATATCCCTATCTCCCATATCTCTTTTTTCTCCCCGAAAATGTTTTCGACTGACTCCCTCTCAGGTGTAACTTCGACGCCGATGATTTTGCCGTTTCGTTTTACTTCAAGATGCAGAGGTGACCCTTTGCTCTCCTCCACGCCCGTTTCCACTTCATCCCAGCTGCGGATGGCATGGCCGTTGATTTCCATTATCCTGTCGCCGGTCATGAGCCCGGCGCTTTCAGCCGGCGATTTTTTTAAAATCTTCCCGACATCAGGGTAAAGAACCGGAACGCCCGCCATAAAGATCACGACAAATACGAACGCCGCAAAGATCAGGTTGAAGACCGGTCCGAAGAGAACAATCGAAAATCTTTTCCAGGCCGGCTGGCCGCTGAAGGCCCGTTCCCTTTCCGCTTGCGGAAGCTCTTCTCCCGGCTCTTCCCCCAGCATCTTAACGTAGCCGCCCAGTGGAAAGGCCGAGATGCAATACTCTGTCTCTCCAAAGGTTTTCCCTGCGACCTTTGGACCGAAGCCGAGGGAAAACTTCATAACCTTGACGCCGAGAAGCTTCGCGAAAAGAAAATGACCGAGTTCATGAACAAAAATCAGTATACCGAGCAAAAACAATGCGTAGAGTAAAGTCACTTCGACAGCTCCTTGACGTAAAGTTGCGAGGTTTCACGAGCCCACCGATCAGCCGCCAGCACCTCCTTCAGCGACGAGGCTGACGAAGAGCGGTGGACCCGTATGGTCCTCTTTATTATAGAAGGAATATCATTAAACCCGATGCCGCCGCTCAAAAAGGCATCAACGGCGATTTCGTTGGCAGCATTGAGCACGCAAGGCATGGTGCCTCCCACCCGCAATGCGTCATAAGCATAAGAAAGACATGGGAAGTTCCGCTTGTCAGGTTTACTGAATGTCAGAGACTGAAGCCTGTGAAGATCAAGACCCTGTATCGGCCCATCAAGTCTCTCAGGATAGGTCAGGGCATAGGAAATGGGGCCCCTCATGTCAGGCATCGACATCTGGGCCAGACAGCTCCTGTCCTTGAACTCGATGAGAGAATGGACGATGCTCTGGGGATGGACCACCACATCGATCTTTTCGGGGGGCAAATTGAACAGCCAGAAGGCCTCAATAACCTCGAATCCCTTGTTCATCAAGGTAGCGGAATCTATCGAGATCTTCTTGCCCATTTTCCAGTTCGGATGCCTGAGGGCGTCTTTCGCCGTAATATATGACAGGTCTTTTTTACTCTTATTCAGGAAAGGGCCTCCCGAGGCCGTCAGTATAATGCGCCTTACGTCCTCTATTCTTCTTCCCTCCAGGCACTGAAAGACCGCGGAATGTTCACTGTCCACGGGTATGATCTTCACCTTGTTCTTTCTGGCCTTCTTCATGACGATTTCACCAGCCATCACGAGCGCTTCCTTGTTGGCAAGTCCGACATCCTTTCCAGCCTCGATGGCGGCTATAGTCGGTATGAGGCCGGCAGCCCCGACGATGGACGATATGACAAAATCTGAATTCCGGTACGAAGCGACCCGCTTGATACCCTCTTCCCCGAAACCTATGTCCGGGCTCTTGATCCTTCCGCTCAGCCTGTCCGCGTCCTTTTTATCGGCGACGGCTACCATCTCCGGTTTGAAGGTCCTTATCTGCTCCTCAAACAGATCAATGTTCTTTCCGGCGGTTAGTCCGACAACCTTAAAGTCTTCCCCATGTTTGGCGACAACATCCAGCGCACTTCTGCCTATAGAACCGGTAGATCCCAGAATCGTAAGTCTTTTCATTATCTTTAATTATACTAAATGCCGGGGCTTTTTATCCCCGGCGGAACCTGAAAACCGGTATCTGGAGCGGGGCGAGAGCTCTCCGGAAAATCCCGGCAATCTTCCCCCTCTGCGCTTGAGGGCGGCAGCAGGCTTATTTGATCAGTCCCAGTCCGAGACAAAACCAGTAAAGCACCGGTCCGGCGAAGGTAACGCCGTCGATCTTGTCGAGGACGCCGCCGTGCCCAGGGATGATATGACTTGAGTCCTTGACATCGGCGTCCCGTTTAAACATCGATTCCACAAGGTCGCCGACAATAGTCACAACGCCTATCGAGAGCCCCAGGAGGACCACGCTGGACAGGGGGTCCAGATGAAGCAGCAAGGCGTTTATGAGCAAGGCGCCAAGTATCCCCCCTATACCCGAACCGACTGCTCCCGCCACTGTCTTGTTGGGGCTGACCTGTTCGTAGAGCTTTCTCCTGCCGATGCCCTTCCCCACATAATACGCCAGACTGTCCGCCGCCCAGACCGATGAATAAAGGAAAATTATCCACACAGGGGACGCCTTTACCAGGCTGAGTTGAAAAGTTAGAAGCCCGGGGATGTACAGAAGGCCGAGCATTGCGGTAGCTACATCACGGCGAGAGGACTCAGGGCTGCCCTTAAAGAAGAGCCTGATTGCCATGATTGTCAGCAGAGACAGAAGCACGGCCGTCGCAAAATGCTCCCGTGACGAATAGAATACTGCAAGGAGCGCGGCTCCCCAAAGCAGCCCCGTATATTTCATCAGACCCACCAGTCTGAACATGGCATAGAATTCAAGGAGCGCAAGGGACGACAGAACAACCATCAGGGAAAAAAAATACCCGGCGGGCAGATGCATGACCAGGACATAGAGAAAGGGGACAAGAATTATCGCGACTATCAGTCTCTTAATATGCATCAGACTTCACAGGTATGGCACCGAACCGTCGCTCTCTGTTCTGAAAGTCCTGCAAGGCCAGCATAAATTCGTCACTGTCAAAATCAGGCCATAATGTATCCGTAAAATACAGTTCAGCGTAAGCACTCTGCCACAACAGGAAGTTACTCAATCTCCTCTCTCCGCTGGTCCTGATGATCAGGTCCGGCGCGGGCAGCCCCCCTGTATCAAGATAGCCGGTGAAAAGCTTTTCGGTCAACTCGCCGGGCCTGCATCCGGAACCCATGACCTTTTTGACGGCCCTGATGATCTCGTTCCTTCCGCTGTAACTCAGTGCGGTGACCAGCGTCATCCCTCCGTTGGATGCAGTCCTCTCCTCCGTCTCCCTTATAAGTGCCTGAATATTTTCCGGAAGACGCCAGAGTTCGCCTATCGCCCTGAATACAATATCCTTTTTTATAAGCCCGGAGGCTTCCTTCTTGAGATACAGTTCGAGCAGTTTCATCAGGGTTGATACCTCAGACGGCGGGCGCTGCCAGTTCTCGGTCGAAAAAGTGTACAGGGTGAGACATTTTATTCCAAGGTCCGAAGAAGACTCTATTATCTCCTTTGCCCTCTCGGCCCCGACCCTGTGCCCTTCTATCCTGGGCAGGCCCCTGATCTGTGCCCACCTTCCGTTGCCATCCATGATGATTCCGATATGAGTCGGCATTTTTCCGGACAAGTTCACCTCATCTGCCCTTCACCAAATAAACGTATAACGTTGTTCCAAAAGGGTCTTCTCCCTTCAGAATATTCTCAAACTTTATTCCCATAAAGGGACTCGCCAGAACGACGACCTTATCACCAGACAGAGCGTAGTCCAGCAGCGACCCGTTTATGCCGTCGACAAACTCACCCTGCTCCATGGTAAAACCGTTCCACCAGTAACTCCTGATGCTGGAGTTCATGTAACCAAGCCCCTTCGCCACGCCGCTAAGAGGCTTCCTGTCCACAACCAGAACCCCCTTCTTCATGGCTATCAGCCTGTCCTTTACCGCCCATTCCCCCCGGTCAACAATGCCGCCCGGGGATTCCTTTCTGAAGGTTGTGATAAACCCGCCGGTATTCTTCCTGCTCTTCCACACCCTCAATCCACTCTCGTTATACAGATTCAGGAAACCCTGGTCATCGTATGCAAGAATCAGGTTCTCGTTCGACGGACCCCTCATCGGTATGAAATCGTAAATGTTCACGCCATTGGGAATGCTGAGGGGTTTGCCTGCGACGCACCCGCCGGAAGCACACTTCAGAGCAACCACCCTTCCCTTGAAGCCCTCGGAAGCCGAATACTCCTGGGCGGCAAGACCGCTTCCGATCCTGCGAACAAAGTAGTTCCCCTTCCATACGAGGTGGAACCCCGACCCCGTAAACCCATAAATATATGAGACGATCCCGCCGTTCCTCCGGGAAGTGGCCACAACCTCGTCCTTGCCGTCTCCATTCAGATCAACCGAGTCGAGCCAGATGAAGTTATCGGATGCCGAGCCCTTTATCTCCCAAAGGAACTTGAGGTCCACCCCGAGAGAGTAGACCCGCAGGTTATCGCCGGTGCTGATGATGACCTCTTTCTTCCCGTCTCCTTCAACATCACCCGTTGTCACCAGTTCAGCCTTGAACGGAAGATCGAAGGTCATCACTGGTTCTCCAGTCTGCGGCACAAAATACTCTTCCCCGAACTTCAAATTCCTCGAATAATCAGCATCCACCGTAGTTTCGGCATCTACGAATTGCGATCCGTCGGAGACCCAGAACAGCCGCTCCCGCAGGATCGTGCCGTCTTTCGATCCCTCCGAGGAAAGGAGAAGCGCCACATCTGCTCCCAGTCTCCTGGCTTCCGCAAGGACCTTCCCCACATCGTCCGTTTCCAGACCGGTATCCAGCATCTGGACGCGGCCTGTCTCCTTTAGTTTTCGGTAATATTCGTCGGCCAGGTTCCAGTCGACATTCTTTTCCTGGCAGAACATCATCTTTACCATGGTATCCGAAAGGCGCACTCCGTCGCCCTGTTTTGCCCCGCCCTCGATCAAGACGCCCGAGGACGACCCCGGCCGGACATCCCTGATTTGAATCTTTCCCACAGCCGCCTCGACTTTCCCCACAACTTCCCCGGTGACAGGATGAATGAACGGTACGCCTTCCCTCAGCACCTTCAACCTCATGCCAGGTCTTACGGCATCCTTCTCTCCGATCGACAGTATCACCTTGTCTCCCTCGACACCGGTAACCGTACCGCTTAGCGTCCTGAAATAAGAAAGAGCGTTTTCTTTCAGCTTTTCGAGAGGATCCTCCTTCCCGTGAACTGCAGAAACGAGCGCGAAAAAAAACAGCGCGACGCAGATTAAACGTTTCACCTTCATCCTCCCTGAAAAATCGATGCAACCGCCCCCTCCCTCAAGGAAAGGAACACGCACCCGCAAGACTCAATTACTTCTTTCCATTATATTTATGCGGTCAACCAATATCCGGTTATTCAATATACCACAAAATACCCGAAAAGGAGAAAAGGATTAAAGACACTCCATGACCCGTCTGACCGCAGAAAAACCTCACATTTGCATTAATTCTGGAAAAATACCGCGGTGTGTCAGCCCGCTGAGGGATGCCGCTCCACAAGGTGCCCTCGTCTGCCGAAGACGTTGTCAGGAAATCACTGAACGTCATGCCTCCTGTTTCCGCTACAGGGGGGATGGACTCTACCGCCGCATGTATGGGCCTTTTATGCAAACCAGGCTGCCCGGTTCAACATCGGGGAAGACTTTCCCCCTCGGGGATTTATCGTCCGGCAGGAACGCCGTTTCACATCACCGGCGTTCCTGCGGATTGACAGGGGTATACCTTAAATGATAAAAAGAAACAATGGAAGAAGAGGGCATTTCAGAGGTAAGCGAAGAAGAGCTGGGAATTGTAAAAGATATTTTCAGGACCATCACGAAGACAGTCAAAACCTTCTCGGTGTATCCACGGGACAATCCTATTTATCAGAAGTTTACCTCCGAGGTATTTGAGAAGTTCAGAGCATTCTTTGAATCTTCGGAAGAACTTTCCGTGGCCGTCGAGCAATATTCCCTCCTGTATAAGACAAAGGAAGTTTTTCACAGCGATGAAAAGACCGATAATATTGCGATGCTGCTCTATGCCGACGGGTTGAGGCAGATAGACTTCTACAAGGGAATATCTGCAGACGAAATAATCGATTTTGTCGATATCCTGAGACTCGCGCCAAAATCCGAGACAGACGACGAAGACGATATCGTGACCCTGCTATGGGAAAAAAATATAAGGAATATGGGCTATACGGCTGTTGATGACACTGTGGATGACGATCTGGCCGTGGAGGAAAGCCTCCAGATGGAAGCCTCGGACGACAGCAATGTAGAAAATATTTCAGAAGGCGCAGCCTCTTCGGATTCAACCCTGTCCTCCTTTTTCCATGAAGATGGAGAGAGATCTTCAGGCGGGGGTGAACCCGATTTTCTAAAGGAAGAACTCCAGGGGCTCCAGGAGAGCTCACTTCTGGATTCAGCCGTCGATCTTTTCTTCGACCTTTTCTCGACGGAAGTTGATTCCGATGCCTTCCCGGAAACCATGCACAATATCGGAAGGATCCTCGACATGAGAATGCAGAAGAAAGAGGTGAAAGCTGCGATCAGGATACTGGAAGGCTTAAGGGAAATCTCGCTGGTCTATCGATCTCCCGAGCAGATTGAGATAATCAGCAGAGTTTTCTTGAAGGCCGCCAGCCCGGAAAACCTGATGGCACTGTTAGATTTTTCGACTATCGATGATATCCGCAGCTATCTGCTCCTGCTAGAACGGAATGCGCTGTCCCCCATGGTGGCGGTGCTGGGGGATCTGCAGGACAGAAAGAAGAGGAGGATACTCTGTGACATATTGGCCGAAACGGGGAGACAGGATATCCCCGTCCTTTCGGAGGCACTGACGGACGAAAGATGGTACCTTGTCAGAAATATCGCCATGATCCTCGGTATGACAAAAGAGCCGGCAGCTGTTCCGCATCTTCAGAAGGTCCTGAAACACCCGGACCTGAGGGTGAGAAGGGAAACCGTACGCGCACTGGACAGCATCCATACCGAAGAAGCGAAAAAACTCCTTCTTGCCGGGATATCCGACAGCGACCTTACAGTGAGAATCTCCTGCCTCAAGTCTCTCCGTCGATTCAGGGACCCCGCCCTCTTCCAATTTTTCAAAAAAAGCGCTTCCAGGGAAGAGTTGCGCAAGAAACCGTTCGCTGAAAAGAAGGAGACGCTCGAAACGCTCGCCGTCCTTGGCGGTGAAGAGGCGTTGCCGGTCCTCTCCGACCTTTTCAGGAAGGAGCGGCTGATCGAAAAAGACGATATCACCGAACTGAGGGCTTCCGCAGCCTATGGTCTCGGCCTTATCGGCACACAGGAAGCCTTATCTCTTCTCGAAAAAGAAGCGGGATCCAGGAAAAGTATCCTTAGGGAGGCATGTCTTAAAGCTATCAGGGCATCAAGACAAGATGGAACAATCCAGCGATAAGATTTACAAATACGGCAAATCCCTGATAACAAACCTTCACATCCTGGTCAGGATCACAGGCATATACGATTCCATGAACGACACTATTCTTAACGTTGCGGGCAGGCTCCTCGGCGACATCGGGCGCTTTCTGGAAGAAACCGGCGACTTCACTGTCAAGGTGATCGAGGGGTCCTTCTATATAGAAGGGACGCGAATAAGGGCCGGGGTGTCCGACATAGAGAACTTCACCGCCCTGGCTCAGACTTTGATGGACAAGTCCATAGGCGTGCTGGACTTCGTTTCCCCGGTCAGGGCAGAGGACCTTGTCAATCTTGCCTACTCGATAAGAGAAGGTTCCGAAGCGTCAGAGGTTCAGACCAGACTCGAAGGCAAAAGCACGAACAACATCAGCATCGGCGGTCCCGTGCTCTTACTGAAAGAAGAGGGGATAGACCTAAAAGACGGGCTCGCAATGGCGAGAAGAACTTATTCCAAGGCCGTAGCTGCCATGATGACGATGGATGCCTCCCTCAAAACAGGTAAACGTTTCAAACTGAAAAAGGTAAAGAGACCTTTGCAGCTGATAGTGGATTCCATTCTTTACGACGAAAGTTTTTTGCTGAGATTCGCAGCTGCGAGAAATCACGACAACTATTACTATTTCCATCCCGTGAATGTCGCTGTCTTCTCCGTCGCCATCGGCAGGAGAATCGGACTCGACAGGGTGCAACTGAGAACCCTGGCGATGGCAGCTTTTTTTCATGATGCCGGAAAGATTGGGATGCCGTTGAGCATCCTCGGCAAGGAGACTGATTTTACCCCGAAAGAGGACGAGCTCATAAGAAGACACCCTACCGAAGGGATAAAGATATTTCTAAAGTCTTTCGGCCTCAGTGAAACGACAATCATCTCAATGCTCGTGTCCTACGAGCACCACATGAAGCTGGACCTTTCCGGCTATCCAAGCGTGCCGGACGGGAGGCGGTTGAACCTCTTCAGCCGGATCGTGAGCATCGCGGACGACTTCGACAGCCTGGTGTCTGGCAGGGTGTATGGAAGAAACAGGGTCAGCAGGGAAGACGCCCTTAAACTGCTCATTCAGAAAAGCGGTTCCCACTACGATCCGCCCCTTGTAAAGGCTCTTGTCGATATATTCATTTGAGAGCCGAATGATCGACGACTTGAAGATCAGAGCAGGGCGAGGTTGTCCCTGTGTATGGCCTCATCGGAATACTTATAGCCCAGGATAAGTTCTATTTCGGCCGTCTTTTTCCTCATTATCTTCCTCAGGTCTGCGGAAGAATAATTCGCAAGGCCCTTGGCTATCCGTTTTCCGCCGGTAGTCACGCAATACACGGAATCTCCCAGATCGAATTCCCCTTCGACGGAGACGATGCCCGTCGGCAGCAGGCTCCCGCCCCTTTCCGTAATGGCTTTTACGGCGCCGTCATCCAGCACAAGGGAACCCCTGGGACGACTGCTGTATGCGATCCATCCCTTCCTGTGTGAAAGCCTGCTTTTCGCCGGCCTTATAAAGGTCCCGTGCTCTTTGC
>JBJKOV010000477.1:0-2336 GCA_046707105.1 Thermodesulfovibrionales bacterium | reverse complement strand
AGTTCTCTCTCACCCTCAAATACCGCCTCGACACGGCCGTCATAAAGGTTGCGCACCCAGCCGTTAAGCCCGAGCTTCATCGCGAGACTCCTCGTAAACCCCCTGTAGAAAACTCCCTGGACTCTTCCCTCTATGAATAGATGTGCCCTGGCCTGTTCCATAGCGGTATTATAGCAAAACCGCTGTCTTGCTTCCCGCGAAGGCGGGAATCCAATTTAACCTGAAATGGATGCCCGATTAAGGTCCTCGGGCATGACGAATGAGACTACGAGATCTGCGAATATTATTATGCGACTGTTAATGAAGCGCTCCTGTCACCCACCGCCGTGCTAATGCACATATTTTTCTAGCCTCTGGAGCACTTCGATATGCATCCGCTCTGTCGGTACAATCCTGAATTCGATCCAGCCCGCATCCCTGGCCGCGGCGTTCACCGGCAGGGCCGTAGCCGCAAAGTAACCTCCGTAATATTGTCCGAGCCTCGGGTCCGCAGCGTACAGGTCATTCAGGACCGTATCTGCCAGCAGCTGCGTCCGGACCCTCATCGCCCTGTTCACCTCCATGTCATTGCTGTGCCTGAACTTTGCGTTCACAAGGACAAGGCTGACGTGCCCCCTGATATCAGGGTCATGGAGGGCGGCGAGAAAAACCCTGCTGAGCTTTTCAATGATCCCGTGCCCTGCGTCTTTTCCCTGATGTTCGCTTTCCATCAGTAGTGACTGTTCCACGAAGATGGACCCGCCCCTGAACCTTATGCCTCCGACATCCCCGCCGCCGAACTCCCTTACGAGAAGGTTGTTCACGCTCTCGATGAACTGTATTCTCGGCTCGGAGATGGCAAATGCCGGTTCGAGGAACCTCTGTATCTTAATGGCGCGGTAATACAAAAGGCCGCTCAGAAGCACCAGGCCTATAAGGGTGAGGCTGAGTAGCGGCCCTGGTGGCAGCATGTATTTCTTGAAAGATTCCATATTCACGACGACAGGGCGTCCTCCAGCAGACGCAGGTTCTTTACGGCGGTCTCAAAGTCATTTTCAGTAACGGCCGTCGGCTGGTGGATCGCCTTGTTCCTCAACCTGAGCAGTTTATGGAACAGCCCCCTCCTGTACTGCCCGATCCGCCGGTTGTCCTCGAGGGCCTTGAGGCAGTCGTACAGAGCAGGGAAGGAACAGCCGAGCATTGTGCTGGTGAACATCTTCAACTGGTTTTCGAGGTAATGGCCCAGGAGGAGGGAGGCGACTGTTTTCTCCCCGTTCCGGTAATATTCAAGTGCATGTTCCACTGAAATAGCGCCCTTGAAGATCCGGATATTTTCGTTCGACTCCCGCTCGCCGGGGGCGATATTCTGGATCTTCTGGTATACTTCGAGACACTTGTCGATCATATTTTTTTCGAGATAGGACTCGGCAAGAAGAAAAAGTTCCCTTATGTTGTCCATCCCTTCCTTCTGCGTGAATGCGAAGGAATACGCACGCCTCAACGCCTCGCTCTTGTCGTCCTTCTTGTCGAGCACATCGAAATGCCTGGCCCAGCGTTTGCCCTTCAGGACGTTGTCTTTGGTGAAGCGGAACAGCTGCTCCGAGACTTCGCTCTTGTTCAGCTTGCCGCTGATAATAATTATGTTCAGTGTAGGGTAATTTTCGAAAATCTCGGGCAGGGCATCGATCCCCTCGGTCATCCTGTCAAATTCGATGTCAAGTGTCATGAGATCGAAGACCTGAGAAGTAAGCAGCTGCTTGGCCTGTTTGACGCTGACCGCCTCCTGGAACCTGAGGTCGGCATTTTCAGCACTGAGCGCCCGCTGGATTTCGAGCTTCAGCAATTCCCGGTCTTCATAATCGTCATCCGCGATAAGGACCTTAAACATTAAGGGCCTCCTCGACAAAGGGCAGGTTGATGATTATCTCTGTTCCCACGCCCGGCGCAGTATATTCCTTGCCCACCCTGATCTTACCCGCGTGGAGACCAATCACGTATTTCACAAAGTACAGCCCTTCGCCCCAGCCCTCCTGGTTGCCCTTCCACTTGTAAAAACACCGGTCCGCCTCCTGCTCGTCCATGCCGATCCCCTCATCCCGGAATGACAGCGAAACATACTTTCGTCTCACGTCAATATCGACGGACCAGGACACGGATATCCTGGCGCGTGCCTGCTCCGGCTTCTTGTACTTGATGGCATTGTCCACCAGGTTCTCAAATACGGTCTTAAGCAGGGTCTGAGAGGCAAAGATGGCCGGCACATGAATATTATCCTCGAACCTGAATTCGGCAAGGTCTCCGTAATGGTTTCCCAGTTCGACCAGTATGTCCCGCAGATTGACGCGTGCAAAATCGAT
>JBJKOV010000476.1:0-2226 GCA_046707105.1 Thermodesulfovibrionales bacterium | reverse complement strand
CTGAGGGAAGTGAGGATGAAGTTCAGCCTCATCTTTCAGGAAGGCGCACTCTTCGATTCGCTGAACGTCAAGGAGAACGTGGCCTTCTGTTTGCGGGAGTACACCAGGATGTCGGAAGAGGAGATCGATATAAAGGTGAGGGAGATGCTGAGGACGGTCGGCGTGGAGCAGGCGATAGATCTTATGCCCGAAGAACTGAGCGGCGGCATGCACAGGCGGGTCTCTATCGCCCGATCGCTGGCATTCTGCAACCCCAGGATGTTCCTCTACGACGAACCGACGACCGGGCTGGACCCTGTGAATTCCGATAACATCTGCAAACTTATTTCGGACATGTCCCGTGAGGGGACGGGGCTCATAATAGTGACCCACAAGGTCAGCGACGCCCTCAAGGTTGGTAATCGGTTCCTTTTTTTATATGAAGGGAGGGTACTGTTCGATGGCGATGCCGAAGCGCTCATGTCATCGACAGTGCCCGAGGTGCGTTTTTTTGTCACTGCTGACAGATTGTGAAAAAAATGGTTGGTGTACGATCATTAAAGACGTGCGGAGGTTGACATGTTCGATATAAAGAAACAACTGAGGTGGTCGAAACTCAGGGCCGGGCTGATTATCACCATCGCTCTTCTGCTCCTTTTTTTTACGATATTCTTTGCCGGGAGCATAGACAAGATATTTTCGCCGACAATCCAGATCAGGGCGGTCATAAGCGACGTCAGGGGATTGAGACAGGGGGCGCCTGTCTGGATCTCGGGAGTGGAGGTAGGGTCGGTCACGGACATCGCCCTGAACCCGGACGGGGGGACTATCGTGACGATGTCGCTGAAAAAGCGTGACCTGAGGTTCGTAAGGACCGACTCCGTCGCAAGCGTGCTCACACTCGGACTTCTGGGCGACAAATAAATTGAACTGAGCACCGGCAGCCAGCTGGCGCAGCCGGTCCATCCCGGAGAGCTGATCAAAGGGGCCTCGCCGATCGAGATGAAAGACATCATGGAGACGGCCGCTACGTCAGTCCAG
The DNA here is from genome assembly GCA_046707105.1 of Thermodesulfovibrionales bacterium. Lineage (GTDB taxonomy): Bacteria > Nitrospirota > Thermodesulfovibrionia > Thermodesulfovibrionales > UBA6898 > JARRRD01. The sequence goes on along the minus strand of JBJKOV010000476.1, from coordinate 1,206 downwards.
AAGATGAACGACTTCATAGAAAAACTGGGTCATCTCGTCACAAAGGTCGAAACGAGCAAGGGAACACTCGCCAAGTTCCTCGATGACCCCGCTCTTTATAACAATCTTAAGGAGACAACGAAATCCCTGTCGGCGATAGCCGACAATATAAACAGCGGCCGCGGCTCCCTGGGGATGCTCATAAGAGACCGGTCGCTGTACGACAGACTCTCCACGACATCTTCCTCGCTGGAGGAATTCAGCAGGAAACTGGCCGGCGGCTCTGGTACCCTGAACAAACTTGTCGAAGACTCCACCCTTTACGACAGGCTCAGCGGAACAGCCGCTTCGATGGAGACCTTCAGCAGGAAACTGAACAACAGTTCCGGCACGATCAGCAAGCTCATGGAAGACCCCGAGCTATACGACAATCTCAACAAGGCTTCCATGCAGTTGTCGCTGATCCTTGAAAAGGTGGACAAGGGCAAGGGTGCGGCAGGGGCCCTCATCAACGACGAGGAGCTTGCGCAGGAATTGAAGGAGACGATAAAGGAGCTCAAGGAGCTGACGGCGAATATCAAGGATCATCCGGGGAGGTATTTCAAGTTCAGTCTGTTCTGAAAGGGCCGCGCCTCCGTTCCGGCCGCAATATCAGTACCCTCCGAGTTTAAAGGGGAGGAAGACAACCGGCAGCAGGGATATTGCGACAAACAGTATGATGGCTGACACCGCAACAAGTGCCCACCGTTTCTGGATTGCCGGGATGATCGACGACAAAGACTTTATATTCCTGAATGGTTCGACGACCCCCGTCATTACGCCGAAGAAGCTGCCGGTGAAAAGGGACGCATAAAGGGGATATCCGACATAGTAATACCCCGACTGCAGGATGTCGAAGGGGCAGTGGTGGGTGGGGAGCTGATAGAAGTAAAGCGAGATGAAGGAGAGCACGGCCGGTATCGAGGGGATAATATTCAGGCCCGAGAGTAACGAAAGGGAAACGACATGCATGTTCCTCCCCGTTTTTACTGCGGCGAAGCCGGAGGCGACTGTCACGGCAAAAAGGGAATAGAAGACAAACTGTGTCATCCGCACCGGCAGGAATGCTAATGAACTGGCGATGTTTCCGCCTCCCTCGCTGAAGAGCACACCGCAGCAGGAGGTTATGACATCGGGACTGATGCGGCTGAAATACTCGATCTGGAGAATATATCCTGCCAACACGAC
>JBJKOV010000475.1:0-16498 GCA_046707105.1 Thermodesulfovibrionales bacterium | reverse complement strand
GGGTGGCGCCCAAGGATCTGGACGATTACTTCCGGATACGGGTACAGCGCAAGGTGGATAAAGACAGAACTGTTTCACTCAACGGGCGGCTCTATGAAGCCCCGGTAGATCTCATCGGAAGGATGGTGACCCTTCTGTTTCATGAAGCCGATCCCGCCCGCGTGGAAGCGTTCTCTAATGGCATCTCTCAGGGGATGCTGGTCCCGCTGGATCTGAACGTCAATTGCCGAGTGCGCCGCAGCCACTACAAAGTCGAATTGCTGCCGGCTGCTGAGGCGCCCGAGGCTGAAACGGCACAGCGCTACGAGGGAGGCAAGCTCTTCGGCCTTAAGGAGGATGGGGATGGGGTACAGTAATCACTTCGGGTTTCAGAAAGAACCGTTTGCCCAGGATATCCGGATAGAGGACCTCTATCCCCTGCCCGGACTTCAGGCGGCCATTGAACGTTTCATGTACAGTCTTGAGCTCGGAGCCACCAGCATCATCACCGGAGATGTGGGCAGCGGTAAATCGACTGCCCTCCGTTTTGCAGCTCACAAGCTGCATCCCTCCCGGTATAAAGTGGTCTCGGTAATCGGTTCCACGGGATCGATGACTGATGTCCTCAGGCAACTCTGCAATGGGTTCGATGTCGACGGCAATAGCAACTCACTGGCAAGACTCATCCGCGTTCTTCGTTCTGCGGTTGTTGAGATTACCCAACGCAAGCAAACTCCCGTTCTCATCATCGATGAGGCCTCGTTGCTCAGGATTGAGATCTTTGCCCAACTCCACGCCATCGGCCAGTTCGATATGGACTCGAAACCACTGCTGCCGATCGTACTGGCCGGGCAGAACAACCTTCTCGACAAGCTCATGTACCACACCTCGCGTCCTCTGGCGTCGCGCATTATCGGCCGGAGCCATCTCGAAGGGCTCAAGCATAAGGACATGACCGGCTATATAAAGCATCATCTGAAGATCGCGGGAGTAAAGGACCAGTTGTTCTCCGATGAGGCCATTCTGGCAATCCACCAGGGGTCGGGCGGACTGCTCAGACGTGCCAACCTCCTGGCAAAGGGCTCGCTGCTTGCTGCTGCTCACGAAAAATGCACCGTTGTTTCCGCCGAACACGTCCGAATGGCATCCACTGAAGTCATCTGAAATGAGGCATGGCCGGAAGCATAAAACCTTCCGGTCAGCTCATTGTGACAGGGTCAAATGATTGTGAGAATTTGGGATCAGAATAATGTGCGACGTTACAGCAATGCTTCGAACCTATCTCAAAATCGATTCCGGGTTCAAGACTGTCATTCCCGCAATCCCGAATGCCTTCGGGAGTCAGGAATCCTTCTGAAAACGAAGAAAGATTCCGGACAAGCCGGAATGACACAAAAAGCGGATATCATAATATTTCAATTTTGAGATAGGTTCCAGTGTGAAGCAGGTAAGGTCCTGTCGGCTTGACATGACGCGGAATTTGGAAATATACTGAACGCGTGTTCAGTTTGCCTCTCAGGGAAGCGTCCTCCGGGCGGCTTGAAGGGAAATCATGAGAGAAAAGGAGAAGTTTCACAGCAGATGGCGGGAGTATACAGATGAACAGACGTGGTTCTGAGGCGTCAAAAAAATGCATACTTGAGGCCGCCGAACAACTCTTTGCCGAAACAGGCTACGCCAACACTACCATAAGAAGCGTTGCCGGACGCGCCGGACTGAGCGTGGGTACGATCTACCTGTATTACGGCAACAAGGAGGAGCTTTACTCCGAACTCTTCCGCCATCAACTCGAAAACTTCTCCGCCATGACCGAACCACTCAGGGAAAAGGAGCCGCTTGCCGCCATCGCGGGCCTCATAGACAGCTATCTTGATTATTCAATTAAAAAAGCAAAGCTGGTTTCGATGCAGATTAAGGAACATGACCTGGAGATAAAAAGACCCCTGAAGAAGGCATTCTTCGACTCTCAGAAAAAACTGATAGCGGACATACTGAAAAGGGGAGTCAGGAAAAGGGTATTCAGGAAGATGGATTGCGATGCTACTGCCTCGGTTATCTTTTATTGTCTCAGGGGCATGATACTTGCCCAGCTTTCCGGCGATCTCGGAGATGATGCCGGGGGAAGGCTTGAGACGAGGAAGCCATGCGAGCTTTTTCTTGGTGGACTTCTCGCCAATCGGCCCCGGACAGGGGAAAGTTGCACAAGACCGTGAGCGACGACCAAGAGACGAATAAATGGCTCATATCGGGGATGGTCATCATGGTGACCATAATGGCCGCCCTGGACATAAGTATCGTAAACGTCGCACTGCCTTATATGCGCGGCAACCTGGGGGCCTCGGTGGAGGAGATAACGTGGGTTGCCACCGGCTACATTCTTTCGAATGTAATCATCATGCCGCTTGTCGCCATGATGAGCGCCAGATACGGACGAAAGCGCTTTTATACGGCCAGTATCTTTCTTTTCACGGCGAGTTCCCTGCTCTGCGCCATGTCCTGGGACCTGACATCCCTCGTGGTCTTCAGGATAATACAGGGCGTAGGCGGCGGAGCGATTATCCCCGTCGGCCAGGCCATACTCAGGGAGAGCTTCCCGACCGAGGAGCAGGGGATAGCCATGGGCATTTACGGCTTCGGCGTGGTGCTTGGTCCGGCCTTCGGCCCCGCCCTCGGCGGTTGGCTGACGGACAATTTTTCCTGGAGGTGGATATTCTTCATCAACATTCCCATCGGGATACTCAACATGATGCTCATCACCCGTTTCCTCCACGACCCGCCCTATCTGAAGCGGGAGAAGGGGAAAATCGACTTCCAGGGCCTCGGCTTTCTCATCTTGGGGCTGGGAACGCTTCAGCTCATGCTTGAAAAAGGTGAGACCAAGGACTGGTTCCAGTCGAATTTCATAGTCTATCTCGCCGTGATTTCCCTTGTGACAATGGCCCTCTTCATATGGCGGGAGCTTACCGTGGAAAAGCCGGCTGTGGACCTGCGTGTGCTTAAGAATGTGCCCTTTGCAACGGGGACCCTCCTTGTGGGGGTACTCGGGCTGGGCCAGTACGCGGCGCTCTTCATACTTCCGATGTTCCTTCAACAGCTGCTTGGCTATCCCGCTCTCGACTCGGGGCTTGTGCTTCTGCCCAGGGGCCTTTGCATGGCCCTTATCATGCCGATAGCAGGAAGGATGTACAACAAACTCGGGCCGAGGGTCTTGATAGGGGCGGGCCTCATGGTAACCGCTGTCTCCTTCTGGCAGCTTTCTGTCATGTCCCTTCATGTCGGGTTCTGGGACCTATTTGTACCAAACATGCTGCAGGGGGGAGGGTTCGGCCTTATCTTCGTTGCCCTTAGCACTGCGGTCCTTTCATCCATCGAAAAGCACCGGATGACGGCCGCCACGGGCCTCTATAACGTCGTCAGGCAGGTCTTTGGAAGCGTAGGCATAGCGATCGCGGCCACCGTTCTTACCAGGGGGGAACAGACTTACAGGGCAGGGCTTGTGAAGAACCTCAGCGTCTTCAATCCTAACATGACAGACCGACTCAGGACTGCGGCGGTTTCCGCAGGCGGCGGATCCGGCCTTTATACGCAGCATCGAATGGCGCTGAAGCTTCTTGACGGGGAGCTTATGAGGCAGGCCGGCATGCTTGCCTACAACTATGTGTTTCTGCTTGTAACGGTTCTGTTCGTTTTGTCGATCCCGCTTGTTTTCCTGCTGAGAGGCTATTCAGCGCCGGATGGAAAAGATATAATCCTGGACTGAAAGACAGCACGTTCAACCAAGGTTCTCATTGCGTCTACTGCCGGTAAACGTTGGCGCCTTTGGGAGGGGTGAGGTTGAATAAAGAATCTTTGAGGCCGGTATTGATCTTTACGTCCTTCAGCTTTATCTCGATTACGTTCGAATAGGTGTCGTATATGACGAACGAGCGTATCGGGAAAGCGGCGGGGGACAAAGTCATTTTTATCGATCTGATGGTCCCCATCGGCTTTTTGGGTCTGAGCAGGAGAGAATCGCCGGTCTCCGTTACGTCAAACTCCTGCCGTATATTCCCGAAACCGCTCAGGAGGGCGACAGGGGTCTGGCCGTAAGTCGCTTTGTCGAACTCTCCCGTATACGCCTGGTTGTCCTCCTTTTTATAGATCAGAATAGCATTGCCGTTGATGGTGACGTCCTGCGCCGTCTTGCCTTTGTACATCCACTTCATCCGGAGCGGCGGCTTTATGAAGAATTCTCCTTTGTAGGTGTCGGTTCTGTTGAGGTCCTTCAGCACGCTTGTCTGTACAAAATCACCTTTGATATCCTTGATATGTTCGTATGCCTTCTGGATACGGGTGACGCTGTCTTCTGCTCCGGAGGCAGAGGAATCGGGCACTGAATAAAGACAAAAGGCGGCCATGAAGAAAAAAAGCGAAAAGATCACCGGTATGCGCCATCTGCAGGATGAGACGATCCTTCTCCGGCCCCTCTTTGCAAGGGATGAAATAAATGCGTACTGTATTTTTTCCCGTATCACCGGTGCCTCCTTAAGAAATCCCTCGGTTTGCCGGCCGCCTTCGGCGGGCCCACCATTCCCTCTTCCTCCATGATCTCCATTATTCGCGCCGCCCTGTTGTACCCCATTTTGAACCTCCTCTGGAGCGACGATATGGAGACTTCGCCGACGGAGTCCGCAAATTCCACGGCCTTATCGAACATCTCGTCCTTCTCGGCTGTGTCTTCCCCTTCCAATGGCGGCTGCTCTATCGGGATTTCCTCGAATATTGAGAAGTCAGGCGTCCCCTGCGATTTGATGAAGGATGTAGCCTCGCCAATCTCGGCCTCCGTGACCAGCGCACCGTGGACCCTCATTATCCTCGAACCCGGCAGCATCAGGAGCATGTCGCCTTTGCCCAAAAGCTGCTCGGCGCCCTGCATGTCGAGGATCGTCCTCGAATCTATTTTCGAAAACACCTGGAAGGAGATCCTGGCCGGAAAGTTGGCCTTGATCAGTCCGGTGATTACGTCGACGGACGGCCTCTGGGTGGCTATGATGAGGTGGATGCCGGCGGCCCTGGCCATCTGCGCAAGTCTCGTAATAGCGTCCTCCACTTCGTTCGATGAGGCGAACATGAGGTCGGCGAGTTCATCGATGAATATGACGATGTAGGGCAGCCTCTCCCCGTCGGGAGCGAGCCTGTTGAAGCTGTCGATGTTTCTTGCCCCCTTCTCCGCCAGAAGCCTGTATCTTCTCTCCATTTCGATGACCATCTTTCTCAGGGCCTCGGCGGCCTTCTTGGGATTTGTAATAACCGGCGAAAGGAGATGGGGGATGCCTTCATACATGGAGAGTTCAAGGAGCTTGGGGTCGATCATCAGCATCTTCACTTCAGAAGGGGAAGCCTTGTAGATAATGCTCATGACCATGGAATTTATCGAGACACTCTTTCCTGCACCCGTCGCGCCGGCGACCAGAAGGTGCGGCATCTTGGCCAGATCGGCGACAACGGGACTGCCGAATATGTCCTTGCCCAGGGCGAGTGTGATTTTCGAATAGCTTTTGCGGAACTTTTCCGAAGAAACGATTTCCCCGAAAGAGACTATCTCTCTCAGCTTATTGGGCACTTCGATTCCTATGGCGGCCTTTCCAGGTATGGGAGACACCCTCATGCTCTGGGCCTTATGTGCCAGGGCAAGGTCGTCCGCCAGGGATACGACCCTGTTGATCTTAACGCCGGGTGCCGGCTCGAATTCATACATGGTGACGACAGGCCCCGGGTGGACCTGGGTTATCTTGCCCTCGACTCCGAAATCCGAGAGCTTGCTTTCCAGTAGAGCCGAATTTGACAGCAGCTCCTCTTTTGCCGGACGCGAGGCCGGGTCATATACTGTGAGGAGATCCACGGAGGGCAGTGTATAACCGTCTGCTCCGGCTGCCGGTTTTGGCGGCCTTTCAGACTTCAGCGAGCCGGAGCCGGTTACCGGCGGGTCGGTCTTCAAAGGATCGTTCAGTACCGGCACGGCGGCCTTCTCCGGGCTTCGCACCAGGATTTCCTCCTCAACTACGGATTTCTCGGCCTTTCTCTGCGATTCCCTGCTTTGCGGCGGGTTCAGGTTCCGGGCAAAAGAACTCAGCGATACGGGGCTCAGCAGGATGACGGATGAGAGAAAGGCCGACATGGAACACAGGTAGGCGCCCAGTGTGGAGAGGTATTTTTCCAGAAAACCCGTCGCCATCGATCCCATGAGCCCGCCGGAGTTCATTCCAATATTAAGATCGAAAGTCAGCCGCAGAAGGGAAAGCATGAGAGAAGAGGAAAACACAAAGAGCAGGGATCCCAAGAAATATATCTTTTGGCCCGGGATGCCCAGCAGTCTTCTGAGTCCGAACACGAGAAGGAACACGGGGATGGCGAACGATGAAATGCCGGCGATGGTAACCAGAAAGTCGGAGAGGTGAGCGCCCGCGACCCCGCCGTAGTTTCTGACCGCAACCCTGGAGAACGTAAAGACCGCAGGGTCCCATACAGAATAACTGTAAAGGCTCAGTGCCAGGTAAACGCTTCCCAGTATGGTGACGACACCGAGGATTTCTTCCCTTACCCTCTTGACCCTCTCAGACATGTCCCTATAATTATAACAACTGCCGGAAGAAAGGGGTAATAAACAAGAACGCTGACTGGATGGAGCTTGAAAATTCAGGCATTGAGAATTATAGCAGATTCGGCGGTCCGGCTGTGCGGTTTCTACACCTCGAAGATGATCGGCATGATCATCGGCTTTCTGTCCATGGTATTCCTGAGATATTTCTTCAGGACGCTCCGGATTTTGGCCTGAACGAGGGTCTTGTCTGCGATGATTTCACTGTCGAGTTCCTTTATGCTGATGTAGACGAGTTCCTTCACGTCGTTTATTATCTCCTGTGAGGCGTCCTCGAAGACGAACCCTCTGGATACTATGTCCGGGCCGGAAACGATGGCGCCCGTCAGTTTTTCTATGCCTATCAGGATCAGGACGATCCCGTCATGGGCCAGTCTCCGACGGTCCCTCAGCACCATGTCCCGTACGTCGCCGACCCCCTTGCCGTCGACGTAGACCCTGCCCGAGGTTATCTTCCCGGTCTTTGCAGCGCCTTCTTCCGAGATTTCGAGCACATCTCCATTATCCAGGAGGAAGATATTGGATTTCGGCACGACGGTTTTTTCAGCGAGCCTCGCATGGTAGACCTTGTGCCGGTGTTCACCGTGGACGGGGACGAAATACCTGGGCCGCACGAGGTTCAGCATAAGCTTGAGTTCCTCCTTTGAGGCGTGTCCCGATACGTGGATTTCGGAAACTTTTTCATATATAACGTTGGCCCCCCTCCTGAAGAGGTGGTTGATGATCCTGCCGATCGACTGCTCGTTGCCGGGTATGATCTTGGCCGACAGGATGACGACGTCCCCTTCCTTTATGCTTATCGTCTTGTGTTCCGCCATCGCGATACGGGAGAGGACGCTCATCGGCTCCCCCTGGCTCCCCGTCGTGATGATGACCACCTCCTCGTCCCTGAGGTCCTTGAGGTCTTCGAGCCGGAGCCATATATCCTTGGGTATTCTGAGATAGCCGAGATCCAGGGCTATCCTGGCGTTCGATACGATACTCTTGCCGGACAGGATCACCTTTCTGCCGAACATGGCGGCAACGTCGATAACCTGCTGTATCCTGTGGATGTTGGAGGCGAAGGTGGCGACGATTATCCTTCCTTTCGCATCTGCGAAGATATCTTCGAAGGCCCGCCGTACCTCTTTTTCCGAAAAGGTGAACCCCCCTTTTTCGGCGTTGGTGCTATCCGAAAGGAGAAGTACGGTTCCTCTTTCCCCGTACTCTGAAAACCTGTGAAAGTCCATCAACTGCCCGTCGACCGGCGTCGGATCGAGTTTGAAATCGCCTGTGTGCACCACCAAGCCGACCGGCGTTTTTATTCCGAAACCGACACCGTCAACTATGCTGTGGGTGACCCTGATGAACTCTATTTCGAATACCCCGAGGGTTACTTTCTCGCGGGGCATTACGGAGTTGAGCTCCACATGTTCAAGACTGTGTTCCCGAAGTTTTTCCCTGATCAGGCCCACGGTAAGAGGGGTTCCGAAAACCGGCACATTGAGTTCCTTGAGAAGAAAGGGGAGCGCGCCGGTATGGTCCTCGTGGCCGTGGCTGATGACTATCCCCCGCAGCTTCTCCCTGTTTTCGAGTACATAAGTAAAATCGGGGATCACGAAGTCTATGCCCGGCATATCTTCCTGCGGGAACATGAGCCCCGAGTCGATTATGACCATGTCATCCCCATATTCGAGGACTGTCATGTTCATCCCTATTTCTTCGACCCCTCCCAGAGGGATCACTGAGAGCGTATTATTCACAGGCGAACACCTCCACATTATCTCCGCCCTTGCGCACGGCGGTCTCGAGCGCGGCTTCGGCGCTTGCGATAAGTTCCTCTGGCGACTGGTCCCTGAATGAGGCCACCCCGACGCTCACAGTGATCCGGCCAGGAGGCTGAGTCTCTTCGCGGTGAAAGGGATGGTCCCGGATCAGGGCGGCGAACCTCCCGCCAAGGGCAAGGCCCGCAGAAAGAGAAGTATTCGGAAGGACTACGCAAAAAGCGTCTCCCCCGTACCTTACCACGACGTCCGCGCCCCTCACATTTTTTTTGAGCAGTTGGGCTATCTTCTTTAGTGCCAGATTGCCCCGGTACCCTCCGTTGAGTTTTATATAGACGCTGAAATCATCAACATCAAGGAGTATCAACGTGAGCGGCAACCGGTATCTGACTGAGCGGCTGACCTCCTGTGCGAGGCGCAGGTGAAAATAGCGGTGATTGAAAAGTCCCGTCAGTCCGTCTATAAGGCCGGCCCTTTTGGGGTGCATTACTTCCAAATCCTTAAGATGCATCACAAGGTCTCTTGCGGCCAGCTCGTCCCGCTTTATTATTCGTTCTATCTGTCCGGTCATGTCGATCCTCTCATCCATCGGCAGGTCTTTGTCCGTAAGTGCGAACACCGGGATGCCTGCGGTCGCAATGTCGCTTTTGAGCTTTTTGATTACTTCCAGCCCGGGGCTGTCCAGGTCCAGCAATATTGCATGGGGTCTGGTCGTCAGGGCCAGTTCGATGCCTTCTTCCTGTCCTGAAGCGGAGTTGAATGCGAAGCCGTTATTGAGCGCAAGACTACAGACGTAGTCCCGGGTTTCGGCGTCGCCGGACATGAGCAGAATCGACACCGGAGGGCCTTCATTCCCGCCTTTACAGAGGGGGAGTTCGCTCAGCTTGCCGAGAAGAACATTCTTGTCCACAGGTTTCAGCAGATAGTCGTATGCGCCCAGCGTATATGCGAGATCCCGGTTGTCGATAATCGAGTGGATAAGCACCGGGATGGCATTGGTTTCGGGATCGGTCTTCAGGTCTTGCAGGACCTCCCAGCCGTCCTTCCGGGGCAGCATGACATCCAGTGTTATCGCGAAGGGCCTAAGTTCCTTTGCCTTTGAAAAGGCTTCGATGCCGTCGTAGGCATGTGCGACTTTGTAGCCCCCCCTGCTCAGATGTATGGTAAGGATTTCCGACGTGGGGAGGTCGTCTTCAACGACAAGAACCAGAGGCGCCTCTTCTTTAAGCCACGGATATGTCTGGGCGAAGGGGATGAAATCAGCGGTCTCCTCTTTCCTGCTTTCAGAGATAACCGGCAGGTAGAAAATGAATTCACTTCCTTCCCCGTATCTGCTCTGCACGCTGATCCTGCCACCGTGCAGATCGACCAGTCTCTTCGTAAGGGAGAGGCCGAGTCCGGTCCCCTGGAAATTTCTCGACATGGAAGGGTCGGCCTGCTCAAATTCTTCGAAGATCCTGTCTGTGTCCTCTTCCCGTATTCCGATCCCCTTGTCCCACACGGTCACTTTCAGGAAACGCTGGCCGTTCAGCGCCCATGGCAGCAGACGGCTGCTGCTTATCGGGCCTTCGGTCCTAATGCCCACATCTCCGCCCTCGGGAGTAAACTTTATGGCGTTCGAAACGAGATTATAGAGGATCTGCTTGAACTTGACCTTATCGGCACAAAAGGTCTTCATGTCCGTATCTGTTTCCACGTTCACGACTATCGATTTTCTGGCGGCCAGGAAACTCATGATCATCACCACCTCGTCGACGGCCTCCTTCAGATCAAAAACTTCGCTGAAAAGTTCCAGTTTGCCGGCCTCTATCTTTGCGAGATCGAGAATGTTGTTCACAAGCTGCAGAAGGTGTTTGCCGGAAGCGGAGATGTTCGAGAGATGACGAACCTGTTTTTCGTTAAGGTCCCCGAATGTCTTCTCCATAAGGATTTCTGAAAAACCCAGGATGGAATTCAGAGGCGTTCGCAGCTCGTGGCTCATGTTCGAGATGAATCTGGCCTTTATCCGGTTTGCCATCGCCAGTTCCGCGTTTATCCTTTCAAGTTCCCTGGTCCTCCCGACTACTTTGTCCTCGAGGCTCGCGTTAAGGGCCTTCAGTTCATTTCGCAGTCTTTTCTCCTCGGTGACGTCCTTGCTTACTCCAACTGTGCCGATTACCTTTCCCGTCTTGTCCCTGAGCCTGGATATCGTGAGGCTTATGTCGACAACCGTCCCGTCTTTTCTCAGAAGACTGGTCTCATGATTACAGACTGCGCCGCTTTTTCTGAGGGTGTCGAGGATCTTATCTCTTTCTTCCCGGTCCAGATAGAAATCCGCAGCAGTTTTTCCTATGACGTCATCCCTTGCATAACCCAGAATCCGCTCGCCGCCGCGGGAGAATTCCACAATCTTCCCCTCCATATCGGTCGTGGCGATCATGTCCTGTGAATCATCGAGTACGCCCCTGAAGTAGGCGGTCGTTTCATCGAGGTCGCCAACAACGCGGTAAAGCTCGTCGAGGGTTCTGGACCTGTCTATCGCCTGGGCCGCCTGCAGGCCGAAAAGGCGTATGAGGTTCTTCTGCCTGTCGGAGAATTGCCTCGGTTTAAAGTCGTCGAGATAGAGGATTCCGACGACATCACCGTTGATCATCAGGGGATAGGCGAGTATGGATTTGATGCCGCATCCGACCACTCCGTAGTTGTCCAAGAAAGGATAGTCGGCAATGTCTTCGATCTTGACGGGTTCCTTCCGGCTCAAAATGAAGGATGTCAATCCCTTTGCCCGCGGCTTCCAGCGCGGCACATCCCATACGGATGCGTTCAGGCCTTTCGATACGGCAAGGACCATCTCCTGACGGTCGCAGAGCGCTATGCTTCCCGCCGGCATGCCGGTGAGCTTCAGAGCGCTTTCAAGAGTCGTGGAGAGGACGCTTTCGAGGTGTCCGGCTGATGTCAGCGCCAGTCCGTTTTTGAAGAGCCCCTCCATGTCCCGGCGGGCTTTTTTCTGACTCTCGACAAGTCCACAGAGAAACTTTGCCCCCATGCCTTCTATCAACTCGGTGCCTGCGGGTGCATTCTTCGAGATTTCTTTGCCCACTTCCCGGTCCCCGGTGACGTTTATCATGATGTCGGGCGCCCGCGTATACAGCTCAGCGATATCGTTTGCAACAAAAACCTTCTTTCTTCTGGCGATCCCAATCCCCGGGGCGTTTCTGTTTCTGTCGGTGATTCCCACCGTTTTCACGGTGCCGTTGCTCAGGAAGATTCGGAGGAGAGAACTGCCTGCCCTGCCTGCCCCGACTATGCCGACCTTGATCATTGTGTTCTATAACCGGCAGCTCTTATCATGCCTACGAACCTGTCGATCAGGGCAGGGTCCCACTGGTCGTGCAACTTTTCCGACTCTATTATACGCAGCGCCTCTTCAGGCGAAAAGGCGGCCCTGTAAGGCCGCTTCGAGACCATGGCATCGAAGGTGTCGGTGATGGCGACGATCCTGGCAAAAAAAGGTATCTCCTCTCCCCGCAGCCCGTCAGGAAACCCGGTCCCGTCCCAGCGCTCATGGTGATGACGTATTACCGGCAGTATCTCCCGCGCCGAATGAAGCGGCTTGCAGATATGCTCTCCGGTAATGACGTGTTCTTTTATCGACCTCAGTTCCGCTTCGGTGAGGTGGCCGCTCTTGTGAAGGATGTAATCGTCTATTCCGATCTTGCCGATGTCGTGGAGGATGCCGGCCTTGTGGAGCAGTTCCTGGTCTTCGACCGGCAGCCCGATAAACGCGGCGAACTGCCTGGAGAGGTTTCCGACCCTTTCGGAGTGTCCCTTTGTGTAAGGATCTTTCGCCTCGATAGCTATAGCCAGCGTAAGGATTATATCCTCCGAATGATCGAGCTCGCCCTGAAGCTTCTTCAGCCGCAGAAGGGACCTGATCTTTGTTACGAGCTCAATGGTATGAAACGGTTTTGTAAGGAAGTCGTCGGCCCCCGCTTCCAGGCCGGTAATCTTGTCATCCAGTTCGTTTAATGCCGTCACGAGGACCACCGGAAAAAACCTTTTGCCGGCCAGGGCCTTCAATTTCCTGCAGAGATCGAAACCGTTCATGCCCGGCATCATAACGTCGAGGATTGCAAGGTCCACAGGCTTGCTTTCTATGGTTTTAAGGGCCTCGATGGCATTGGAAGCGGTGATTACCCGGTACCCCTCCCTGTAGAGTATACCATCCATCACCTCCAGATTGAAGGGCATATCGTCGACGACGAGAATAGAGGAATTCCCTGTATCTATGTTTATGTCAGAAGGCATGGCGTACGTTCAACCGCATTTCATTCACCTGTAGGCCTCTTCAATAATCTTCTGCTCCATAAAACAAGATCATCCTGCAGGGGGGGAGTTGAACAGCGCCCCCCTGTCTCTTACTGAAAATCCAGTTCAATGCTCCGTCATGAGAAGTTCGATAAGCGCCTTCTGCACATGGAGCCTGTTTTCAGCCTGATCAAAAACCGCGCTGTGAGGGCCGTCGATCACTGCATCCGTGATCTCTTCTCCCCGGTGCGCCGGCAGGCAGTGAAGCACTATTACGTCTTCCCGGGAACACGAAAGAAGCGAGTCGTTTATCTGGTAGTCCGCAAGCTTCTTCCTCTTGTCATCGGCCTGCCGTTCCTCTCCCATGCTGACCCAGACATCGGTATAGACGACATCGGCCATCCCCGCAGCTTCCTTCGGGTTGCCAAGGATTATGATCTCGCTCTTCGCCGCCTGCCTGGCCCTGTCGAGTATCCCCGGGGCGGGTTCGAAGCCCTCCGGACAGGCAACGGTCAAATCGAATTCCATGAGCGAAGCGGCTTCTATCAGGGAATTGCAGACGTTGTTCCCGTCGCCGATATAAGCCACCTTCAGCCCTTTTATCCGCCCCTTTTTTTCGAGCATGGTCATGAGGTCGGCAAGCGTCTGGCAGGGATGGTGCAGGTCGCTCAGTCCGTTGATCAACGGGATAGTCGCGCTCGCGGCAAAGTTTTCGATAGTGGAGTGCGCAAAGGTCCGTATTACAATGCCGTCCAGATAGCGGGAAAGCGTCCTGGCTGTGTCCGGTATGCTCTCTCCTCTCCCAAGCTGAAGATCCGATGTGTTCATGTAGATCGGGTTACCGCCGAGTTGATAAATCCCGACGTCAAAGGAGACCCTCGTGCGTGTAGACGGTTTTTCGAAAAGAAGCCCTATGCTTTTCCCGATAAGAGGGCATTGACCGGTATCCTTGCCCGCTTTGAGGTCAGCCGCCCTGCGCACAAGGCTCCAGATTTCCTCCGGCGACAGATCCCACAGCGTGATGAAGCCCTTTTTCATAATCATCTCCTAGGAAAGACGGTCAAAAGCCTGTTCGAGAACGTCGGCCAGATGGTCTATCTCTTTTTCGGTCACGATAAGCGGAGGCATAAACCGCAGAACGTTACCGGACGTGCAGTTAATGATCACCCCGTTCTCCATACATGCCCTGACAATCGGTGCACCGTCGCGTATCATTTCCATTCCGACGAGGAGTCCCATGCCGCGAATTTGCGCGATCCTGCTGGGGAACTCCTCTTGCAGGTCTTTGAGTCTCTTTACCAGATATGCCCCCATCCTCCTGCACTGGTCCAGAACAAAGCCGTCTTCAAGAATGACCTCGACAGTGGCGACCGCCGCCGCGCAGACGAGTGGGTTTCCGCCGAAAGTGGACCCGTGCGTCGCCGGCTGGAAGGCTGCAGAGACCTTCTCGGTGGCGAGCATCGCGCCGATGGGAACACCGCCGCCCAGACCCTTCGCGAGGGTCATGATATCCGGTTTTATGCCGAACTGTTCATAAGCGAACAGAGATCCTGTTCTTCCCATACCGGTCTGGACCTCGTCCAGAATGAGGAGAATCCCGTGCCGGTCGCATAGCGACCTTACGTCGCGAAGGTAGCCGGGGGCAGGTATTACTACGCCTCCTTCACCCTGGATCGGCTCAAGCATTACCGCGCAGGTCTCCGGCGTCAGCGCCTTTTCCAGCTCAGCTATGTCGTTGAATTCCACATGCCTGAAACCCGGCACAGGCGGACCGAAGCCGCTTCTCAGTTTCTCCTGCCCTGTCGCTGAAAGGGTTGCGAGGGTCCGGCCATGAAAAGAGTTAAAGGCGGTTATGATCTCGAACCGGTTCTGTCCGATATGCTCCGAGAAATATCTCCGGGCGAGCTTGATGGCGGCCTCATTGGCCTCGGCTCCTGAATTGCAGAAGAATACCCTGTCGGCAAAGGAGTTTTCAACGAGACGCCTGGCGAGTTCGATCTGGGGCTCGATATGAAAATAGTTCGAGACATGGATGAGTCGCTGGGCCTGCTTTTGCAGGGCTATGACAACTTTTGGATGACAGTGTCCAAGGCAGTTGACGGCTATACCGCCCATGAAGTCGAGATATTCTTTGCCGTCCGCACTCCACACTTTCATCCCCCGTCCCTTCCTGAGCACGACCGGGAACCGGTTGTATGTATTCATGAGATAACGGCTTGATTCATCGAGGACTTTCTTGATATCCATGCATAGCAATGATAACGCACAATTTATCGAAAAATCAAACAGATAGGTGCCATTTTTCATTTCGTTTCAGTTCGGCATAAGCCGACACGGACCGGCCGGATGATGAAACCGCCACAACCCGCGCATAGGGTCTTCGAAGAAAACCGTGTCTTGTGACGCTCCCGTTCGGAATTGGACAGTAAAACCTTCATAATGGTAGAATTTTTTAATGAAGATTGCGATTACCGGAAAAGGCGGTGTAGGCAAGACGACGCTCTCGTCGGTGTTGAGTTATCTCTTTGCGTCCGAGGGGAAGAAGGTCATTTCTGTCGACGCTGACCCGGATGCAAACCTTGCGTCGGCTCTCGGCATTCCGAAGGAGGAGGCTGACAAGATCAGGCCTGTCGCGGACCTCAATGAACTCATAGAGGAACGGACAGGCTCGAAGCCCGGCAGCATGGGTGGGATTTTCAAACTCAATCCGAAGGTGGACGATCTCCCGGAGGGCCTGGGATACAGGATTGACGGGATCACGCTTCTGGTGATGGGAAAATCAAAGGCGGCCGCCTCCGGGTGCTATTGCCCTGAAAATGTACTTCTGAGGCGGCTGCTCAAGCATCTTGTCGTGGAAAGGGACGAAGTGGTTATCGTCGACATGGAAGCCGGGATAGAGCACCTTACAAGGGGAACGGCCGGCTCGGTCGATGCATTTGTCGTTGTCGTTGAACCGGGTCAGAGGAGTATCCAGACAGCCGGTGTTGTAAGGGATATGGCCAGGCAACTCGGGGTGAAAAAGGTATTTGTTGTCGCCAACAAAATCCGGGGCCATGATGACATCGATTTTATCAGGGCGGGAATAGGCGGTATGGAGCTCATCGGTCACATATCCTTTCATAACGATGTCATGGAGGCGGACATGAAGGGGGCCTCTCCTTTCAGATATTCTCCGCAGACAGTGGAAGAGGTGAGGACCATCAAGGCTGCGATAGAGAAAACGCTTGGTGAAGGATAAGAACTCGCTCAGGAAGGAACTCCTGGAAAGGCGCGATGCGATTCCCCCGGAAGTAAGAAGGATCAAAGACCGCCGGATATGTGAAAAGATGCTCTCCCTCGATGAAGTCATTAAAGCGCCCAGGCTTTTTTTCTTCGCTTCCTTCAGGTCCGAGGTCGATACTTTTGAGATGATGAGGACCTTGCTTACTGCCGGCAAAGCGGTGGTGGTCCCGAAGGTCGACAGGGAGAGACATGTCCTTCTCCTGTATGAAATCCGGGACGTGGATGCACTCATACCGGGATATATGGGGATCCCCGAGCCGCCTGTGACCACCGGACAAATGCCGGCGGACGTCAATGATGTCGATCTTGTGATAATTCCCGGTGCCGGATTCGATCCGGCCGGCAACAGGATAGGGTACGGAGGAGGGTATTACGACAGGCTTCTTGCGGAGCTGAGAAGAATTGTTCCGGTCGTTGCCCCGGCCTATGAAGAGCAGATAGTCGGTTCGATACCTGCCGAGACGCACGATGTCCGGGTCAGTGTAATTGTCACCGACAGGAGGGTGATACGGTGCGGCGACTCGTCGAGTGACATTCATTAGTGTCCGTG
>JBJKOV010000474.1:0-3004 GCA_046707105.1 Thermodesulfovibrionales bacterium | reverse complement strand
AAAGGCCGGTGGTAGACTACCACGTTGATAGGCTGGAGGTGTAAGTGCAGTAATGCATTCAGCTGACCAGTACTAATTGGCCGTGAGTCTTGACCCTTATTTCTCTTCCCTCCTGTTGTCAAAAAATGTAAAAGTAGTAAAATGATTAAGACAGAAGGGCCGCGAAGGCCCTTTTCTTGTATCTACTTCAGATATTGAGGGGAACGATGAGAGAGCGTGATATCTTCGAAGAGATAATAGACATAGGCAAGAGACGAGGGACGCTTACCTATGACGAGATAAACGACGCTCTTCCTTCCGAATTTTTTTCCCCTGACGAACTCGAAGATCTCATGGACCTGCTTCAGGATATGGGAGTCAAGGTTATCGACTATGACGGGGGGGCCGGGGGGGCCGAAGAAGAAGTCCAGGAGGAAGAAGAGGTCGCCGGATATGAAAAGGCGGAGGACCTTGTTCAGGCATACTTTCATTCCATGGGCGACATCTCGATCCTGACGAAGGACGAAGAGACGGAGCTCGCAAAGAGGCTGGAGGAGGGCAGGGAGATCATCAAGGCGATTGTGAGCGCCATGCCCCTCTACAGTAAGATAGAGGAAAGCCTCGCCGTCCCGGCGGAGGATGAGGAAGAAGCTGCGGTGGACGAGGACAAGCCCAGCGAGGCACTTATCACGACCCTCAGGATCCTCGACAATCTGGTAAGGAAGTTGGAAACAACGGACAGTAAGGTCGCCCGCTACGGGTCGCTGAAGGACCTGAGGCGGCTGATCTTGGAAAAAAAGAAAAAAGATATCAATCCCGCGAAGCTCGGGACCCTCGCAAAAGAGGTGCAGGGCGAATACAAGCGGATCGAATCAGAGGTGGGGATAAAGCTCGAGAACCTCAGGGCCAAGTGGGAAAGGATTACAAACGCAAGGGCTCTCCTGACGGAGGCCAAGGACGAACTGATTACCCGGAACCTGAGACTGGTTGTAAATATCGCCAAGAACTATGTCGGCAGGGGGCTGCCGCTTCTGGATCTGATACAGGAGGGCAACATCGGGTTGATGAAGGCCGTAGACAAGTTCAAATATGAAAAGGGCTTTAAATTCAGCACCTACGCCACCTGGTGGATACGCCAGGCGATCACCCGTGCTCTGATCGACCAGACGAAGACGATCCGTGTCCCGGTGCATATGATGGAGTTCTATAACCGGGTGACCAAGGCTTCCCGCGAACTGACCCAGGAACTTGGCAGGGAGCCGAGCAATGAGGAGATAGCAGTCAGGCTCGCCGTTCCGTCCAGGAAAGTGGAGGAGGTTTTCCGTGCGATTCAGGACCCCATAGCCCTTCAGACTCCCGTGGGTGACGAGGACACCGAGCTGGAGGACTTTATCGGCGATAAGAACAGTCCTTCGCCCTACTCCGATGCAGAGAAGAGTGAAATATCCGACCAGCTCCTGATGATATTGAAAACGCTCACCCCGAAAGAAGAGAAAGTGATCAGGATGAGGTTCGGGATCGGGGTCGACAGGGACCACACACTCGAGGAAGTCGGACGGCATCTTTCAATAACGCGTGAAAGGGTGAGGCAGATCGAGGCCAAGGCATTAAGAAAGCTGAAGCACCCCAGCCGGCTGAGAGCGCTGAAAGTCCTTACCACCGCCTGATCTTTTCACTTCTGCCATTTATTCAGAGTCCCTGCATAATTTCACTCAAGGCTGAAGAATCCGCGGCCAAAAAGCTTTGCTTTCTTAAGGTTTACTTGAGCTGTGTGAAAAGATTGCCGGCCGACACCGCCTCCATAAGGTTTTTCCTGATCACCGCTGTTGAAGTGGACTCTTTGGTGTCTATGACCTGAATTATTCCGGTAGGGATCCTGTGACCGCTCCGGATGTCAACTGTCCGGAACATGTCCCCGGCCTCAAGGCCGTCTTTGCTCCCCTTGTCCAGGTAGACAATATCGTATAGAGCGTTCAGGAGCTTCAGATTGCGCGCTGCGATTACCTCGCCATCCATGCCCGGCTTTCTGAATTCACCTGTTGTCAAAGGAGCGTTCATCTCATGGTAGGTGTCGAGATGGTTTTCGCTCCTGATGGGTCCAAAGGCTCTCACTATCCTTGCCTGAATATCCTGCCCTTCAATCTGCGTAACTTCAACCACACCGGCTGGTTCGATAATATAGCCGTCGCCCCTTGTTGCAAACGGCCGCTCCAGCCTGAGCGCAGTTATGACAATAAACTTATCGCCGACCTTCACCGGGTTGCCGGTTTTCAGGAAGACCGTATCGTAATTGCCGAAAAGCGTTTTCCCCGAAGGTGAGCCGTCCACTTTTCCGACGGATGGAATGGTATCCGAAATATATCCGCTGGATGCGAAGAGGGCATTGGAGACGAGAGGTTTCAGCGGGGTCTCCACCGGCCCCTGCTTCGTGACCTCCTCCATCTGTGCCTTCTCCTTCTGTTCTTCCGGCGCCTTTTTTGCAACCGGTTGTGCCTGTTCTTCCTCTCTGACGGACTGCTTCAGATATATGGGTATCCTGACGGTCTGGCCGGGATAGAGGCGGTCGGGGTTCGCTATTCCCGGGTTTTCCTTCCATACCTTCGGCCACAAAAAGGCATCGCCCAGTTCATCGCGTGAGATACTCCAGAGGGTGTCTCCCTTTTTCACGGAGTAGTCTTTTATCTCATTAGTCTGGGCGAGGACAAATGAGGGAACAATCAGGGATAAGATGACGACAAGCTGAAGCAGAATCTTCCGTGACATCCGGCTCTCCTTTTCTTGGTTTGATTTCACTTAAAAATAACCGAGATAAATGAAACTGTCAAGCTTATTCGCCTATTTGACATATTAACCTTCAAGAATTGATAATGAAATATGAAACGATACAAGTCATTCGGAGCTCACATGAAGGCCGCGTTCGGCGGCACGGTTTACAAAGTTAATGTTGATGCGGGCTTTACATGCCCCAACAGGGACGGCACTCTCGGGGTTTCCGGGTGCGTTTACTGCAATAATGACAGCTTCA
>JBJKOV010000473.1:0-2245 GCA_046707105.1 Thermodesulfovibrionales bacterium | reverse complement strand
GACGCCCATCGGGATTATGTACAACCTGCCGAAATGGTATGTCCCGAAACCGTTCCAGCGGCCGAGTATGGAGCCATAAATGCCTGCTTATCTTGTAAAACGGATGTTAGAGATGATTCCGACGCTGTTGGGCATTACGCTTATCTCGTTCTTCATCATCCATCTGGCGCCGGGTAAGCCCACCGACATTTACACTGCAATGAACCCCAAGATCACCCCTGAGGCGAGGGAAAGGCTCGACAAGCTGTACAACCTGGACAAACCCATTACGGTCCAGTACTGGCTCTGGCTGAAAAAAGTCGGCGAACTGGATTTCGGGAACTCTTTTTCGTCGGA
Source organism: Thermodesulfovibrionales bacterium (assembly GCA_046707105.1). Classification (GTDB taxonomy): domain Bacteria; phylum Nitrospirota; class Thermodesulfovibrionia; order Thermodesulfovibrionales; family UBA6898; genus JARRRD01. The sequence goes on along the minus strand of JBJKOV010000473.1, from coordinate 1,909 downwards.
CAGAAGGCCCGTCATGGAGAAGATCTGGGACACGCACCAGCCCCTTCTGGAGAGAAGGCTTTTTATTACCTTCATGATCAACCTGCTCTCCATGGTTATCATCTTCGCGGTTGCCATCCCGGTAGGTATAGCCTCGGCCGTCCGCCAGAACTCTCTATATGACAAGATTACAACGACTACAGTTTTCATCGGGTTCGCTACACCCTCCTTCTGGCTGGCCCTTCTCCTGATGATCTTCTTCGGAGTTTATCTCCACTGGCTGCCGATATCGGGTCTGAAATCGATGGACTACGACTCGCTTTCCCTGATGGCCAGGATATGGGACAGGTCCAGCCACCTCATACTCCCTCTCTTTGTCTCGGCCTTTACCGGACTGGCCCTCGCTTCGAGGTTCATGCGGAGCAGCATGCTGGAGGTGATAAGGCAGGACTATATAACAGTGGCAAGGGCCAAGGGGCTCCCTGAGAGGCTTGTCATCTACCGGCATGCGGTAAGAAATGCGCTGCTGCCGATCATTACCCTCCTGGGGCTTTCCGTCCCCGGCCTGATCGGGGGAAGTGTCATATTCGAGAATATCTTCGGCATTCCCGGGATGGGGCAGTTGTTCTACATGAGCGTTATGACGAGGGATTATCCGACGGTGATGGGCATTCTGACAATCGGTGCCCTGCTCACCCTTGTGGGCAACCTGATGGCGGATATCGGGTACATGATAGTCGATCCGAGGATAAGGGCGAAATGAAGGCAGAACTCAGAAGTCACAAGTCACAATGCAGAATGCAGAAAGCTGGATATAGGAAAACAGAGGGGCGGCAGTGAAAGAACATTCCATTAAAAGCCTGTTCTGGAGCCGGTTCAAGACCAACCGGCTTGCGGTTTCAGGGGGGATTATTGTAACGGCCCTTTTTATCGTGGCGATTCTGGCGCCGGTACTTTCTCCGTACAACCCTGATAATATCGACAGAGGTCATATCCTGGAAGCCCCTGGTCTTCATCATCCCCTTGGGACGGACGACCTCGGCAGGGACGTCCTGAGCAGGATGATTTACGGGGCGCGCATCTCCCTGTCGGTGGGTTTCGTCGCAGTCGGCATATCAAGCCTGATCGGCATGGCAGTCGGAGCTCTTGCAGGGTATTACGGCGGCTGGTGGGACAGCATTATTATGAGGTTTATCGATATCATGCTCTCCATCCCCACATTCTTTCTCATACTTGCGGTGATCGCCTTTGTCGGCCCGAGTATCTGGAACATAATGATAGTAATCGGTCTGACGTCATGGATGGGCGTGGCGAGGCTCGTACGGGCCGAATTTCTGTCGCTGAAGGAAAGGGAATTCGTTCTTGCCGCCAGGGCTGTAGGAGCCGGCGACATGCGGATCATCTTCCGGCATATCATGATAAACAGTATGGCGCCTGTGCTTGTATCGGCGGTGCTCGGAGTGGCGGGGGCCGTCCTTGTCGAGTCTGCTCTGAGTTTTCTCGGAATAGGCGTCCAGCCTCCTACCCCAAGTTGGGGGAACATTCTTACCCTTGGCAAGGACAACATAGAGATTGCATGGTGGCTCTCGGTCTTCCCCGGTCTTGCAATCCTGGTCACCGTTCTCGGTTACAATCTTCTCGGGGAGGGAATCAGGGACGCCATAGACCCGAGGCTCTGGGAAACTGAGCGCAGGTAATCGGACAGCACAATGAACCTCAGCAGATAACCGGCATACAAATACCATGAAAAGTAATGGTTCACCGCAGAGACGCAGAGGGCGCAGAGAGTGTAATTATATATTACTGCTGAGAGGACAGAAATATATAAACTGCCATGAGGACAGGCTTTTTGTCTTCCGGCCTCTCACCGGAAAACAAAATTGACTTAATCCCCGCGTCCTCTGCGTCTCTGCGGTAAAGGCATTTCGGT
>JBJKOV010000472.1:0-2498 GCA_046707105.1 Thermodesulfovibrionales bacterium | reverse complement strand
AATTCAAGGGATATAACATTGTATACATCAGGAACTTTACCGACATCGACGACAAGATTATCAACAGGGCCCGGCAGGAAGGCATTGCCTGGAACGCCGTGGCGCAGAAGTATATCGACGAGTATTATAGGGACATGGACAGCCTGGGGGTCGGGAGGGCGGATTTCGAGCCCAGGGCTACGGAATATATAGAGGAGATGATCGGCATAGTAAAGGGGCTTGTGGACAAGGGATTTGCATACGAAATCGAAGGGAATGTTTTTTTTGAGGTGGCGAGGTTCCCCGGATACGGCAAACTTTCGAAGAGGGACCTCGACGAGATGATGGCGGGCGCCAGGGTCGGAGTCGACGAGAGGAAGAAAAATCCTATGGACTTCGCCCTCTGGAAGGCGTCCAAGGAAGGCGAGCCGGCATGGGAAAGCCCCTGGGGCCCTGGACGGCCGGGCTGGCATATTGAGTGCTCTGCAATGTCCCTGAAGCATCTCGGCGAGACATTCGACATACACGGCGGGGGCGCCGACCTTATTTTTCCCCATCATGAAAACGAGATTGCACAGTCGGAGGCCTTCACCGGGAAGCCGTTTGTGCATTACTGGGTCCATAACGGATTTATCACCGTCGATAAGGAGAAGATGTCGAAGTCTCTCGGGAATTTCTTTACCATAAAGGAGATACTTAATAAATTCGATGCAGAGGTGGTCCGCTTTTTCCTGCTGTCGACGCATTACAGGAGCCCCATCGAATTTTCGGACGAGCAGCTGCGTGAGGCGGAGGCTTCGATCGACCGGTACTACATGACGGTTTTCCGGATACGGGACTTCCTTTCCCAGGAGAGCACGAAGGATAAGGCGGGCCAGGACGAGAAGGTCATCGAGGAAATGATCGGGAAATTCCCGGACAGATTCAGGGAGGCGATGGACGATGATTTTAATACCGCACTTGCGATAGGGAACATCTTCGAGCTTATCCGCACGCTTAACAAATACATGGACGGAAGGCCTTCGGGGAAGAAGGCAGTGGAGCTGATAAAGAGGGCGGACGAAATGCTCAGGGAGACCGGCAACGCACTCAACCTCTTTCACCGGACGCCGGAAGAATGGTACAGGGCGCTGATGACGGTCAAGGGCATAGGGCTTACCGAAGACGATATTCTTGCCGGGATCAGCGAACGCAAGGCGGCGCGGGAGAAAAAAGACTGGGGCGAGGCCGACAGGATAAGAAAAGAACTCGAAAAAAAGGGAATAATCCTTGAAGACAAGAAAGACGGGACCGACTGGAAGGTCAAGATCTCATGAGGAGTGGATTTACGGTCTGAATCCTGTCCGCGAATCGATACGGTCGGGAAAAAAGATAAAAGCCGTCATTATTTCGACTTCGCGAAAAGAGAAGGTCCCCGAGATCGAAGAAGAAGCCGCTCTCCGAGGGATACCCGTCAGGAGAGAGGCCCCGTTCTTTTTTGACGGCCGGTTTCCAAAGGGTCACCAGGGGATAGCGGCTGTTCTTCCGCCGAGAGAATTCCCGGACATTGAAGGCCTGTTTGATGCTCCTTTGCGGAGAAATGAGGCACCGCTCTTTCTCGCCCTCGACTGTCTTGAAGATCCTCGTAATCTGGGAGCCATACTCAGAGTGGCGGATGCCGCTGGCGTCCACGGAGTCATACTGCAGGCTTACAGGTCAGTTACCCTGGGACCGGAAGCGGTTAAGGCGTCGGCGGGGGCGTCTGAGTATATGCCGGTGGCGATGGTGCCCAATATCAAGCATGCCATGAGGGAGGCTAAAACGCGGGGCATTACGGTGGTGGGAGCCGATGCCGGAGGCGAAAACACAGTGTGGGAGCTGGATCTCAGGGGCCCCCTGCTTGTCGTAGTAGGCTCTGAAGGGAAAGGGCTGAGGAGGACCGTGAGAGATGGTTGTGATCTCCTTGCGAGCATTCCGATGAAGGGGAATGTTAATTCGCTCAATGCGTCTGTGGCTACCGGAGTCATTATTTTCGAGATAATGCGCCAGAGGGCTGGTATTAGAGAGCATGGTTAAGATTATTCATGTTGTTGTCGTATTGGGGTTGTTTTTTTCCGCTTGACCGTAATATAATATTTCCTTTATAGTAATTAGTTGCAAGAACTACTGGGTTACTATTGTCTTTTTTGCTAATATGTAAAATGGAAAAGCCGGATAAAGGGGTGCAGGGAAAAAGCCTGTTCCCGTTTTCTGCTGCCTTGAGAATTGCCACCGTAGCTCAGATGGCAGAGCAGCTGATTTGTAATCAGCGGGTCGGGGGTTCGATTCCCTTCGGTGGCTCCAGACAAAGAACAGTGGATTGTAGATAGTGAAAAGTGAATTAAAAAGGGCTTGCTGGAGGTCTCTGACTATTTACTGTTCACTATTCGCTGATAACTGTAGTTTCGGAGAGGTACCCGAGTGGCCAAAGGGGACGGGCTGTAAACCCGTTGGCGTAGCCTACGGAGGTTCAAATCCTCCCCTCTCCACCACTAAAGTTG
>JBJKOV010000471.1:0-6316 GCA_046707105.1 Thermodesulfovibrionales bacterium | reverse complement strand
ACTTCCGTCCGTCTTCTTTCCCCCCTGACAATGCTTCGCCCGGCAGGCTCTCTTCGGGAGGTCTTTCTATAGATGGCTCATCCTCCGGAGCGGACCTGCCCGGCTCAAGCCCTTTTATTTCCGCGATCTCCCCTTTCTCTATACTGAAGGATCCGCCTGCCCTGAAACAGGTCAACTGGCCGTCTCTATCTTCGCAACTTTCAGCCGCGATGCTCCTTCCGTTCTTCAGCACTATTCGAACATCGGAGAAACCTGTAGCAGGCAGCAAAATACAGGCCGCGAGGGAAACACAGGCAAGTAATTTCTTCGGAAGTATCACTTCGTTGCGTTCTTGCCTTTGCCTGTATGTTGAAGAATAAGCCCTATCAGTGTCTTCGCGTCCTTCCCCCCCACGAGCACAAAACCGTCAGGCATGATCAGCGTCGGCGTTCCGGTGATGTCAAGCTCCTTCCCGAGCTTTATGTTCTCGTCTATAACTCCCGTATCGCAGTCAGGCGCGGGTATCGGCTTTTTCTCGAAATTTTCTTCCATCAGCTGCAACGATCTCCTGCAGACTATCGACTTTGCCGTTTCGTAGGCTCCCTTGTGCATCGGCAGCGGGAACAGCTTCAGCGAAAAAGCGATATCTTTCCTCTCTTCCACGACCTTCTTCATCTCCTGATGAAGTCTTGCGCAGTATGGTCAATCCGGGTCGGTAAAAACAACCACCCTGTAACGGGCTTCACTGCTGCCCAGCACCAGATCGTCTTTCACGGGGATTTTGGAAACATCCACGTACCTTGCGGGCTGGGGCATCTGCTCAAGTGTCTGAGCGGTCTTGTTCGATGCGGTAGCGACTTCGAATATGGGTCCTCCCACTACATATTCCTTCGAAAAGCCGACATAGAGGACCCCTTTTTTGCCCTTTTCGTCGACGGTGACCTGCCACAGACCCTTGATGGGACTCATCTTGATTTCCAGCACCTTGGCATCCTCGGCATGCAGCTTGGCCAGGATATGCTGAACTTCAGAGGGTTTAAGGGAGTGGCATTTCTTGCAGTCCGACTCGCATCCTCCGAAGGCAAAGGCATTTCCCTGCAGAAGAATAATTGAGAGGATGGAGACGACAAAAAAGAGTTTTTTCATGATGCTTCTCCTTGCGAACATTTAAAACGGCGGCAATAAAACCCCCGTCCGCCCAACTCTTAATTATAAACCATTAGCAAAACTATTTTCATGCAAACTTGTCCGAAATACCTTTAGGGACGAACATCCCCCCCTCTCTTTTTATCTCTTCACCCGGAGGATCCCCTCCATCTGGCTTATTTTCTGGATCACCGTATTGAACTGCCGGATGTCCCTGACCTCCACAATGAATGTGATATGTCCTTTCTTGTCCTGGGTCGATGTCGCCTCAAGGTGGTTGATATTAATATCAACAGATGAAATCAGGGCGCTGAGATTAGCAAGGATCCCGGGTTTATCGATCGTCTCGACAGAGAGCCTCGCGTTGGCGGTCGCTTCGGGGGAAGACTGCCATTCAACATCGACCAGACGGGCGTCCTCCACGACGAGTCGCTCCAGATTAGGGCAGCTCCTGCGGTGTATGGTCACCCCTTTGCCGACGGTAACAAAACCCACAAGGCTGTCTCCGGGTATGGGATAACAGCACTTTGCAGTGTGATACAACACATTATCTATGCCCTTTATGCTTACGCCCTTCTGCTCTTTGACCGGCTTTTTTAACCTTACCCCTTCCGCCTCTTCCACCGGTTTTTCGGGCATAAGCCTGTTCACTACCTGATGCGGGGAGAGCTTCCCAAACCCCACCGCCACGTGGAGGTCTTCCACCGTATGAATTCCAAGGGCCTTCGCGACATCCTGCATTTCATCACTTTTAAGGAGAGAGGCATTGAGGTTGTGCCGTCTCAGTTCCGCCTCCAGAAGTTTGATCCCCAGCTCACTGCTCTGATTTCTCTCTTCAGCTTTTATCCACTGCTTGACGCGCGTCTTTGCCCTCTGCGTGACCACAAATTTCAGCCAGTCCCTGCTCGGCGTATGGTTGGGAGATGTGATGATCTCTATCGTGTCGCCGTTTTTCAACTTGTATCGCAGAGGCACTATCTTGCCGTTGATCTTCGCCCCCACGCATTTATGGCCCACCTGGGTATGGATTGAATACGCAAAATCCACCGGGGTCGAGGCAACCGGCATCTCCTTTATCTCGCCCTTGGGAGTAAACACGTAGACGACTTCAGGTACGACCTCTCCCTTCACCGCCTCGAGGAAATCCAGGGCGTCGGGCACCTCCTTCTGCACCTGGACCAGGTCCCGCAGCCATGAGATATACTTGCTGTTCTTTTCGTCGAAGTCTCCCCTCTCCTTATATTTCCAGTGGGACGCTATCCCCTCCTCGGCAATCCTGTGCATCTCCTCAGTCCTTATCTGGAACTCCACCCGCTCACCTTTCGGCCCTATCACTGTAGTGTGGAGAGACTGGTACATGTTGGACTTCGGCACGCCGATATAGTCTTTGAACCTCCCCGGAATGGGGGTCCACAATGAATGTATAAGCCCGAGTATGGCGTAACAGTTGGCCTTGGTGTCGGTCAGTATCCTCAGCCCTATCACGTCCGAAACCTGTTCGAAAGTGATCCTCTGCTTCTGCATCTTCTGGTAAATGCCGTAATAATGTTTGATCCGGCCGGAGATCTTTCCCGGCAGCCCCTCGGCCTTCAGCTTCCTGGTCACCAGTTCCTCTACTTCCTTCATGTACCCTTCCTGCTCCTCTTTGCGCTTGGCGACCTTTCTGCCCAATTCCTTGTAGAGCTCGGGCATGAGATACTTGAAGCTGAGGTCTTCGAACTCCGCTCTCAGCCAGCCCATGCCGAGACGGTTGGCCAGCGGGGCATATATTTCGAGGGTTTCCGAGGCGATCCTCTGCTGCTTGTGTTCGGGCAGGTGCTCAAGGGTGCGCATGTTGTGCAGCCTGTCGGCAAACTTGATGAGTATCACCCTCACGTCCTCGGACATGGCCAGGAGCATCCTGCGGAAATTCTCGGCCTGCGCCTCCTTTTTCGTCTTGAACTCCATCTTGGAGAGCTTTGTGAGTCCCTTGACGATAAAGGCGATTTCTTTGCCGAAGAGCGTCTGGATATTCTCGATCGTAGTGACGGTGTCCTCGATCGTATCATGAAGGAGGCCGGCCGAGATGGAGGCTATGTCCATCTTCATGTCCGCAAGAATATATGCAACGGCAAGGGGGTGCTTTATGTAGGGGGAACCTTCGCTTCTCTTCTGGCTGCAGTGGGCCTCCCTGGAAAATTGATAGGCGTTCTTCAAGACCTCCAGGTTTTTCTCATGTGTATAGACTCTTGCCTTCTCTAAAAGGCCGCTGAGCGTAAAGATCTCCGGCATATCCGTATTATACACCCTGGAAATAGATTGAGGCTCAAAGTCGAGCCCGGCTGCGCGCCGGAAAGCTCCGCATTAGAACGGTCTTCAGAAAAAAAGTTATGCCCTTACGCCCTGCGCGCCTCCAGGTTCTGTTCTCAGACGCTGGGTCTGAAGGCCTTGAGGACGAGCTGCAGGTATCTGCCCCCGTTCCATTCGTTGATCCCGGGAGTAAAAACCGCGTCAATGGCCGGGGGGAAATCCAGCTCGTTGTATAGTGCAGCCATTCCGAACCCTATTGCATCGACCGATTGGGAATGCCTTTTCACAGTGAGTTTAAGGTGTTTACTGCCGACGACCCTCGGGTTCACGACCGAAAGCTCCCTGGCGCCAAGAAGCGGCTCGGGGTTCCCGTACCCGGTCGGTTCGAGCACCTCCAACTGCCTCACAAGCGCATGGGTGACATCGGCGAGTCTGACCGCCGCATCTATCTCCAGAGGCGGGGCAAGTCTGTCTTCGCCCACGTCTCTCTTCACTATATCCCCCATCACTTTCTCAAAATCCGGGATATGTCCGGTCTCCATCGTCAGGCCTGCTGCCTGCTTGTGTCCCCCAAAGGACAGGAGAAGGTCCCTGCACCCGGCCAGGGCGCAGCATATGTCGAAGGCCGGTATGCTCCTGGCGGAACCCCTGGCAACGCCGTCTTCTATCGCCAATATGAAGGCAGGTCTGCCGTATCTCTCCGCCATTCGCGAAGCAACAATCCCGAGCACGCCCTGATGCCATCCCTCCGCCGCCAGGATGATAACGGAATCAGGTTCTGACGGACCCAGTCTTTCAACCGCATCCTGATATACCTGCTCCTCGATCCTCTGCCTTTCTGAATTTAAGCCGTCAAGCCACGCGCTGAGATCGGCCGCCTCCCCCTCCGAATCCGAGAGCAGAAGGCGCACGACGTCGCCGGAGTCCGCGAGCCGGCCGGCAGCGTTAATTCTCGGCACCATTGTGAAGGACAGAGATCCGGCCTTAACCTCCTTTGCACCGAGCCCGGAGACCTGCTTTAAAGCCCTGATTCCAGGTCTGTCGCCGTTGCGGATATACCTCAGCCCCTCTTTGAGAATAATCCTGTTTTCGCCGGTCAAGGGGACCACGTCGGCGACCGTTCCCAGTGCCGCAAGGTCCAGCAGGGGATAGAACGCGTCCGGCGGAAAGTTTGGAAGGCCCGACATCGCCAGGGCCTGGGCGAACTTGAAAGCGACCCCCGCACCGGCGAGGGCGCTGAGTTTTGACTCCCCTGTCACCAGTTTCGGGTTAACCACGGCAGTCGCCTCCGGCAGAACGAAGTTATCATGCCCACGGTTCCCGCGCGATGGCTCCCGCGAGCCGTCTCCCCCTTCGTACACCAAGGGTTCATGGTGGTCTGTGACGATGACATCAATGCCCCTGGCGTTGGCCGAGGACACTGCATCGAAGGAAGTAATCCCGCAGTCAACCGTAATAATAAGCCTTGCACCGACCTTTTTTGCGAAATCCACCGCATGCGGATGAAAACCGTATCCGTCGACCATGCGGTTGGGGATGAAATAATGCGGTTCAATCCCGATCTTTCGGAGGGTATAGACCATAATGGCCGTAGCGGTCAAACCGTCGGTGTCGTAATCTCCGTGCACCAGAACACGGTCATTGCGCCGCAGGGCTTCCTTCACCCTTCCAACGGCGGCCGTCATGCCGGGCAGGTCGAAGGGATCGGAGAGAGTTGTGATTCCGGACGACAGGAAGTAGCTGGCGTCTCCGGCCGTTCTTATCCCCCTGTTGATCAGAATCTGGGCGAGGATGGGTGAAACTGAAGCGCTTTTTGACAGATAATCGAGGAACTCCGGGTTCGTCCTGTTTATGAACCAGCGCCTGTGCACATCAGGGTCTCATTTCTTTGCAAAGGGCCGGTTCTTCTTCCAGAGAAGCAGAACGGGACTGGCCACATAAATGGACGAATAGGTGCCGACGATGATGCCCGCAAGAATCGCAAAGGCAAAATCATGAATGACATCCCCTCCGAAAATAAACAGGGCAAGGGCAGCGAGAAAAGTGGTGAAAGAGGTTATTATGGTCCTCGACAGCACCTCGTTGATGCTCTTGTTGATAACGCCCGATAATGGCTCCTTCGATTGTATCCTCAGGTTTTCCCTTATCCTGTCGAACACGACGACAGTATCGGTGAGTGAATAACCGGCGATCGTCAAAAGGGCGGACACAACAATAAGGTTTATCTCCTTCCCCATAATGAAAAATATACCAAGGACCGCAATGACGTCGTGAAATGTGGCAATAGTAGCCCCGACGCCGAACTGAAATTTAAACCGAAAAGCAACGTATATAAGTATGCCGAGCGCCGCCATTATGATGGCCTTGACCGCATCAGAACGGAGCTTGCTGCCCACCTTGGGTCCGATGGAGGTCGTCAGGTCCACGACGTATTTCGCCCCCGAAAGGTTCTGCGATACGGCATCCGTAATCTGGTGAGCTATCTTGTTAATATCGCCCTCAGAGCGCTTGGTGCTGATTATGACCCTGTTTTCCGAGGGAATGTCCTGAAGGGTAACGTCCTTCAGGCCTCCCTTGTCGAGGGCGGACCGGACACTCTGAAGCTTCACGGGGTTATCGAACTTGAGTTCGACGGTCGTGCCGCCTGCGAAATCTATCCCGAGGTTGGCCTTCCCCAGCGAGATCGCCACAATGGAGATGATACCGAGGACCATGAGTGAACCGGACACGAGAAGCGTGACATATTTTTTGCCTATGAAATCTATATTGGTTTTCTTGAGTAGCTCTAACATTTCGCCCCCTATATACTGACCTTTTTGATGTTGTATCTGCTTGTAATCAGGTCGAAGATCGATTTCGTGCCGACAAGGGCCGTGAACAGGTTAATGGCGACGCCCAGGCT
>JBJKOV010000470.1:0-1900 GCA_046707105.1 Thermodesulfovibrionales bacterium | reverse complement strand
TAGTTTTTGAAGGATATGATCCTCTCCGGGCAGGCCCCCATGCATGTTCCGCATCTCCTGCACCTGGTCGGGTTCGGCTTCGGTGTGCCCTTCTCGTCGTCGTCAAGAGCGCCGAAGGGGCACTCTTCAGTGCACCTCTTGCACTGAGTGCAGCGCTGGAAGAAGAATTCGGGGAATGACATGTCGCCCGATCTAGGATGAACCGACATGCCCCTGTTTACGGATTCGAGACACTGAATCGCCTTCAGAGCGGCCCCGGTGGCATCTTCGATACATTCGCCGTTAGTCATCGTACGCCTGACATTGCCGGCAGTGTAAATGCCTGTCCTCCTGGTCTCATAGGGGAAGCATATGTAGTTCGAATCGGCATAGCCGTCGAAGAGTTCGAGGTCTTTGAAGGCCGGGCCCTGCCTGTAGGCCAGATTGATTACCGGCTCAAACTGCGTCTCGGGGACCATGCCCGTGGCGAGCACCACCATGTCAGCCTGTACCGCGAGTTTTTCGCCAAGCATGGTATCGTCCACTTCGATGGTGAGACTCTTGTCTGCGTTCTCAGTCACCGACTTGACCTCGCCCCGCGTGAGGAATATTCCGGGATCATTCTGGGCGTTCTTGTAAAAATTCTCGTAAACACCCGGGGTCCTCATGTGCTTGTAAAAGATGAAGGCCTTTCCGTCGTCATAATCCTCTCTGACGTATTTAGCCTGTTTGAGCGATATCATGCTGGTCACCGAGGAGCAGTAGGGGAAATCGCTGTCGTCCCCGTTCAGGCCGGGACTCTGAATGAAAGCAACCGTCTTCGCTTCTTTCCCGTCTGATGGGCGCACTATTTTACCTTTTACAGCGGTCTCCTCCATCATCGTGTTTGTTACGACGTTTGCGAACTTACCGTATCCCAGATGCTCGAAGGCGGAGGGATCGGCCGGCCTTCCACCAGCCGCTACCACGACGGCGCCAAAGACTTCCGCATCGGGATCGGAGGTGAGAATATCTTCGCATTTGACCATGTCCGCCGGAAGCTCCACCGGCTCCTCGGCCGCCTGTTCCCCGCCAGCTTGTTCCCCGGCAGGTTTATCCTTCTCCTCTTCCTTCTTCTTCGGCGGTACATCCCATTTGGATTTTGTGCCCGTCTGTTTGAATGAGACAGCAAACTGGCCCGGAGCGCCGCTGATCCTTGCGATCTCGTGATTCGTCTTTATCGTTATCTTCGGATTATTCGCCGCGTCTTTTATCTTGTCCTGGATATTCGTGGGCTCCAGCTCCTCATAAGGGGCCTTCGTCGGTATCTGTTTACGCTGCCTTGCGGCATACCCGCCGAGCTGGCCTTCCCTTTCGACGATAGTTACGCTGTATCCGGTATTGGCTGCCTCGATAGCTGCGTTTAGGCCCGTTATTCCGCCGCCGATGACGAGGATGCTCTTTTCCACGTTCTCCAGAAGATAGGGATCGACGTCGTTCATTTTCTGGGCCTTCACAATCCCCATCCTCAGGTAATCTTCCGCAAGCATCTGTGTATCGTCATTTGGCTGGGTCTCTTCCTTCACCACTTCTTTTCCTTCGGCGTCTTTCGTCTTTACCTTGACCTGTTTCGTCCAGTCGTGGCTCCAGACAACCTGCTCCCTGATATTTACTCTTTCGACAATGTTCGCGGGACCGAAATCAAAAACGTCATATTTAACCCTGCCCGAACAGGCGGCGATGATGATGGTGTTGACGCCATCGGCCTCCATGTCTTTCTTTATCATCCCCACGCCCTCGTCACCACACATGGCCGGGTGGGTCCTGCATATCGGGGCCTTGTATTCCTTGGTGGCCACGACAGAAAGCTGTTCAAGATTCAGGCCCTCGCCTATGGAGCAGCCGCCGCATATATATACTCCGAGTTTTTTCTCCATCTGTG
>JBJKOV010000469.1:0-2424 GCA_046707105.1 Thermodesulfovibrionales bacterium | reverse complement strand
ACGGAGAGAAAGTGTTACATCCTATTCTTGTTATTGAAGACGACGTAAAGATTGCCAGGGTGGTGAAGGTATATCTCGAGGGGACCGGCTACAGGGTCGTTCATGCTGCAATGGGCAGAGAGGGGATAGAAATGGCCTTGAAGGAGAGGCCGCTGGCTGTAATACTGGACTTGATGCTGCCGGATACGTCCGGAGAGGAAGTATGTCAGGAGCTGAAGGAAATGGGAGATATCCCCGTCATTATGCTGACGTCAAAGTCCTCTGAAGAGGAGAGGGTCGCAGGTTTTGCCCTTGGGGCCGACGATTATGTCGTTAAACCCTTCAGTCCACGGGAACTGGTTTACAGGGTGAAGGCCGTTCTGAAGAGGGCGCAGAAAGGCGATCTCGGTTCGACGGAGCCGATGAGTTTCGAGAAGGGCCTGCTGATCATCGACGGCCATAGCTATACGGTGAAGAGGAAAGGCCTGCCGCTGGACCTCACGCCGACTGAGTTTAAGGTGCTCTTTACTCTGGCGTCATATCCGGGCAAGGTCTTTACCAGAGAGGAACTTGTGGAAAAAGCCCTCGGTTACCAGTTCGAAGGCTACGAGAGGAGCATCGACGCCCATATCAAGAATATCAGAAGGAAGCTCGAAGACGACGCAAAAAACCCCTCTTTCATACTTACTATCTACGGTGTAGGATACAGATTTTCGGGGAAAAAGGATGTTTAAGAGCCTGTGGGTCCGGTTTCTCATCCTCCTCTTTGCCGTTTCTCTTATAGCGCTTTCCGCTGCCTTCGTGCTCCGTGAACTCATGGTCAGGGATTTCAGGGAATATCTCGAAGGGGAGATGGAGGACAGGGTCTACTGGGTCACCGCCTCACTGGAAAGCACTTACGAAAAATTTGGCGGATGGGAGGAGGAGAGGATCGTAGAGGATACGGTGTGGGCGCTGATGCTCGGCTTCGACGTCAAGCTGTATGATACGGAGGGGACGCTTGTCATTGATACAAAAGCTGCGGTAGAGACCCTCTCGCCGCTCGTGAAAAAAAGGGTAATGGCTATTTCGGAGTCGAGGACCGGCAGGGGAAGCGGGAATTATGTCCCATATATCCTCTTTCTGGGAGGGAAAGAGATAGGCGAGCTGAAGGTGAAGTTTCTGAGACCGAAGAAAGAATCCCTGTTCATAGAACGTTCAAACAGGCTTCTCCTGATATCCCTGGTCGCCCTCGGCGGCATAGCTATCTTTTTGAGCATCGTATTCTCAAAGAGATTGACCAACCCCATCCAGGGGCTTACAGAGGCCGCTGTTGCGATCGGCGACGGAGACCTTGGCAGGCGGGTTGAAACCACGGCGCATGATGAGATGGGCAGGCTCGCGAATGCCTTTAACCGCATGGCGCGGTCTCTTCAGATACAGGAATCCCTTCGAAAGAAGCTGACTTCCAACGTGGCCCATGAGCTCAGGACGCCGATAAGTGCGGTACGCGGAGAACTTGAAGGCATGATCGACGGATTCATCCCGACGGATGCGGAGCATCTGCAGTCCTTGTATGCCGAGATCGGGAGGCTCAGGAATGTCCTGGAGGCGATTGAAGAGCTTTCCCAGGCCGAGGCGAGCGGTCTGACTCTGAGGAGACGGGAATTTGAACTCTGTTCTTTTCTGAGGAATATTATCGAAAGGTTCACGAAGGTATTTCAGGACAAGGGGGTCGGTGTTGCCCTGGAGTGCAGCGGGGATCTCGTCCTGAATGCCGATCCCGACAAGCTGAGCCAGGTTGTGATCAACCTGCTGAGCAATGCCCTCAAGGCGGCCAGGGCGGGCGGGAATGTGAAGGTCAGGGTAACAAGAAGTGACACGCAGGTAGCGGTCGAAGTCGCTGACGACGGAGCAGGCATTAAGCCGGAGGATCTCCCCAACATATTTGAGAGGTTTTACCGTGGCTCTGAGGGTGGGCTTGGCCTTGGTCTTACCATCGTGAGGGAACTCGTGGAGGCCCATGGCGGGAGGGTCAAGGCCGCGAGTGAGTATGGAAAAGGCGCCACATTTACCGTTATCCTGCCACAGTAGTACCTTCACAATTATTCATAATTCGCTCGATATCAGTTCACAATCCTCTGATAAGATTAAGACAAATGAGACAGACCTTCAAGAGAAGGCGTCATTTCATTAATAAAGGAGGTGATAGTTTGAAATCAAAAGGTTTCACAGAGATCAACCAAGCGAAAGGAGAAAAAAAGATGAGGCTATTTGCAATAGCAGCGGTTTTGCTGGTGTCGGTCGCATTCGTCGGAACGGCCCTCGCCGTGCCCCCGGGAAAAACCCTGGTTTTTGAAAATGCGGCCATGGGCAACGTTACATTCAGCGGACAGGTACATGCCGACAAGGGCTTTAAATGCAGCGATTGTCATACGAAGGTCTTCCCGATGAAGAAGACGGATC
>JBJKOV010000468.1:0-3162 GCA_046707105.1 Thermodesulfovibrionales bacterium | reverse complement strand
CGGAAGCAGGCAGGCAGGATGATCTCTCGGCCCTTGTGAGTAAAGGTCTTGTCAAGAGGCTTAAGGGAGACGAAAAGGTCCAGGTGCTGGAAAGGTCCCTTGAATGGAAGACACTCGAAATAAAATTCATGAACGGCGACCGCCCTTATTGGGTTAAAGACGGATCACTCAAGCGGATTGAGCCCCGCTGAGGGGAGTCCCTCGGCGGAAACTTTATCCTGGCAGCCGGCGGGTCGTCAAGTCAGGATCAGCAAGATAAAAAAGTGGTGTTTGCTCATCCTCAGTTCTCAGGCGGCTTGAACATCTTGAGACATACAGCATGAGACTTTTTACATCTGTACTTTACGTCCTACGACCTTGAAACCTTTCTGCCGAGTTGAGAAGAGCAACCACCACTTGGTGTGCCTCTTTTAATCCGATAATACTACCATTCCGCCGGTACGTCAACTTCAAAGTTCGATTCTTATCTCACCCGATAACCGGCAATTTAGGGGGCCGGTTCAGTGATAATAAGAAGGAATCGGGACCTTATCATAATTTATCCCGGGTATGCAGCGGCCGGGGATTGAAAACTGTTGCATTGTTAAGGAAGACGTAACAGAATATAAGCGCAGTGCTACTTAAGCACAATAATTTTGTTGTTTGCCAATGAAAGTTTAATATTATCGCAAGGAGGATGGCTATGCCGGGGAAATGCAGCTGTGGTGCCGTTACTGACTGGATGGAAGTGGGAACCACCTGGATCTGCAGGAATTGCAGCACAGAGGAAACAAAAAAGAGCATGGGTGAGCTTAAAGAAGCGTTAGAGAAAATGGAATGGGCGGAGCGTTCACTCGCTTCAATGAAAGTGGATACATTGACTCTGCCCATGCTGCTTGAGAGTATCAAAAAAGAAATCAAGAAGATTAAAATCGCATAAGATTACTTCTTGTTCGGCCCTTCCTGTTGTGTGTCTCATATACATGTGATACGATTTTAGATAATGGATCGGAGCCTTTCCCCCCTCAAAATTGTTGTCCTTTATGCACTCTGTGGCATATCCTGGATACTTTTTTCCGATCTCCTGTTATCCTCAATAACGAACGACCCTGCAATATATACCAAAATCAGTATCATTAAAGGTTGGCTATATGTGGCGTTAACTGCAGCCTTATTGTATTGGCTAATCGCTTTATATTCAAAACAGAAGACCCAGGCTGAAATTGTACTGCGCGATACTGAAAATAGGTATCGCCAGGTCGTGGAGGGGACAGCAGACATTGTGACCACCGTCGATGCGAAGGGAAGGTTCACATTCCTGAACCCAAAGGCGGAGGCTGTGTTTGGACTTACAGCAAAGGAATGCATCGGTCGCCTTGCTTTTGATTTTGTACATCCGGACGACCGTGATATGACAATGGAATGGTTCTTCAGTGCCGTAGCTTCGAGGAAGTCGTCGGCTTACTGCGAGAACCGGCAGATTGCCGCGGACGGCCGGATAATAGATGTTTCATGGACCTGCACATTTCACTATGGCGCTGACGGTGGCCTTCTTTTTGTTGATAGTATCGCACGCGACATCACCGAACGGAGACAAGCCGAAAACCTGCTCAGAGATTCTGTTTCACGGTTGAAGGCAACTCTTGAATCAACGGCGGATGGTATCCTGGTTGTCGACAATCAGGGCCGAATCTGTGAGTTTAACGACCGATTCGCCCATTTGTGGCGTATACCAAGAAATATTCTTGATCGGCGCGATGATCGACAGGCATTGGAGTTTGTTTTGGATCAGCTGATAGATCCTGATCAATTCATGGCAAAGGTAAAAGACTTGTATGCAAAGCCCGATGAAGTGAGCTTCGATGTACTGGAATTCAAGGATGGCAGGGTGTTCGAACGTCTCTCACGACCGCAGAAGATTGATGATAATCCTGTAGGCCGGGTCTGGAGTTTCAGAGATGTGACGGAGCAGACCATGGCAGAAAAGGAGCTGGCAGAATACCGTACCCATCTTGAGGAACTCGTCGCGCAGCGTACGAAGGAGGTATCGCTTCTGAATGATCAGTTGCGACAGTCCCAGAAACTTGAGGCGGTTGGCTTCCTCGCCGGGGGGATAGCACATGAATTCAGTAATATTCTGGCAACAATGAAGGGATCCATGTACCTTATAGAAAAGAAACTGCCGGAAGACAGCAAGGTTGTGAAGTACGCTGAGCAGGTCGTCGCGTCTATACACAAGGCAACGGAGCTAAGTCAGGGTCTTCTTACCTTCAGCAGAAAACAGAAGAGTTTTCTGAGACCTGTGCGTATCAATGGAATTATTCGTAGCGTTGGAAAAATGTTAATGCAGCTTATTGGTGAAGATATAGAGTTGGTAATAAGTCTGACTGACAAGAATCCGACGATGATGGCGGATGTGAACCAGATAGAGCAGGTGCTGGTTAATCTTGCCGCCAACGCAAGAGATGCGGTTCCTGGCGGAGGAATACTGACCATAGGCACTGAAGTAATGAAGATGGATGAGGACTTTAAGAAGCATCACGGCTACGGCGCCCCCGGGGACTATGTCGTTTTGACTGTTTCTGACAGCGGCACCGGGATAGAGGAGGCAATAAGGGGAAAGATCTTTGAGCCATTTTTTACGACAAAAGCAGTGGGGAAGGGATCGGGGTTAGGCCTTGCAGTTACGTACGGCATAGTAAAGCAGCATAATGGATTTATCGATGTGGAATCTGTTCCCGCAAAAGGGACTACCTTCACGATCTACTTCCCGACAGCGGAGTTAGAAGTTGTCCAACCTATAGGACAGGACCGAAGACTGTCCACAGGAGGGGCGGAGACTGTCCTGCTGGCGGAGGACGATGAGGATGCAAGAGCGACAATGAGCGAGATGATGAGAATGACCGGTTATACAGTTGTGGAGGCGCGGGACGGGGAGGAAGCGGTCAGGATGTTTATGGAGAACAAAGACAGGATTCAGCTTGTATTCCTTGATGTAAGGATGCCCAAAAAGAACGGCGGGGCAGTATATGAAGAGATTAAAAGGATACAGCCTCACACCAAATTTCTTTTTATAAGCGGTTACACTGCGAATATTATGGACTCTCTGGGGACCGATGAGGGCGCGGACAACTTCATATCAAAGGCCGCCTCTCCGGACGAAATATTGAGAAAGATACGGGA
>JBJKOV010000467.1:0-4779 GCA_046707105.1 Thermodesulfovibrionales bacterium | reverse complement strand
ACATAATACCGTAAGCCGTCATCCTCGCTTGTCGGGGATCGGACGGCGTAATATCGTAAGAACAAAGAAAGATTCCGGACAAGCCGGAATGACAAAATTCAACTATTTGATTGCCGGGTTAATAATTACTTTCCCCAAATAACATTATAATAAATCTGCGGGGCAAAAATATTCCAGTTAGTTTCTGTCGGCATTTCGCACCGGAGAGGAGGGTTCCAAAATCTTCCTGATGGGCGATCTCGGACTGAAGTCGGCAGGGCCCCCTCAAAATACGGGCCAAACTCAACGGGTATCGCTGATCGCAACTCTCGTTTATGTCTGTGATGCGCCGGAGTGACATTTGTATAGACACTTCAGGGGGGCTGATGCGGCGATTAGACCATACGGATGTGGAACCTGCTATATACCACTCCTTTGCCACGCAGAATAAATCAACGCAGTCGGGAACGTCCGCCAAATGCCATTACGCCATCTGTTTGCCTTAACCGATCGCCCTCTTCAGCGGATTAAGGAGAGCAAGGAAGGCAAGTCCGGCAGCAAAGGACAGTGAGAACATCAAGAGGAAGAAGTTCTCCTTCGGCATCTTCTCCCAGAACGTGCCGAGATATCCCGACAGGTAGTTGCCGAAGAAGCTTGAGAGGAACCAGACGCCCATCATCATCGAGACGATCCGGGCTGGGGCTATTTTGGTCACAAGTGACAGGCCGATAGGGGAAAAATAGATCTCGCCGATCGTGAGGACCAGCGCGCACGCCGCAAGCCACAGGATACTCGCTCTCGGTGTGACCGCAAGCTGCCGGGCCGGGAGGATCAGGATAAGAAAGGCCGAGGCAAGCACTATGCAGCCGGTTCCCATCTTGGCGATACTCGAAGGTTCCTTTCCGCGGCGGTCCTGCCGTCCCCAGAAGATATTCAGGACAGGAACGAAGAGGAAGATCATGAGCGGGTTGAAAGATTGAAACCACGAGGCAGGCATCTCCCAGCCGAAGATCATCCGGTTCGTATGGGCGTCCGCCCAGAGCGCCAGCGTGTTGCCCTGCTGCTCGTATACGCTCCAGAAAACGATGCTGAGAGCCATCATCGCGAAAATCGCTCCGATCTTCAGCCGGTCCTCCCGCGTCATTGGTTCCGGGGCCGCTCGCTTTCCGGATGCCTTTTTCTGCATGATCATATCGGGGGCAAGGTGCTTCTGTCCCCTGAGATAGACGAGGAGCCCGATGATCATGCCAACGCCCGCAGCGCCAAAGCCCCAGTGATACCCGATCTTCTCGCCCAATGTCCCGCAGACCAGTGGTGAAAAAAAGGCGCCCAGGTTGATGCCCATGTAGAAGATGCTGAATGCGCGGTCGCGGCGATGGTCGCCGGGAGGGTACAGCGCCCCCACCTGAGTCGAGATATTCGGTTTAAAGGCGCCGTTTCCGAGGATCAGAAAAAGCAGAGCAGGAAAGAACATGCTTTCAACTGCCATCATGAAGTGTCCTATCGCCATGAGCGCGGCCCCCAAAATTACTATCCGCCGCTGCCCGACGAGCCGGTCGGCGAGCATGCCGCCAAAGAGCGGGGTGAAATAGACAAACCCGGTATAGAGTCCGTAAATCTGCGACGACCGTACCTGGGTAAACTGCAGGTGCTTTATCATGTAGTAGACAAGCAACGACCGCATTCCGTAATAGGAAAACCTCTCCCACATCTCTGTGAAAAAAAGGACGTAAAGGCCGGTCGGATGCCCAAGAATTCCGGTCCCCTTCCTGGTTAAGATCGCATCGCGCATTAAATAGAGTATACCCTATGGCAAAGGGGCGGCCCCACTGTTCTTTCCTGATTCATTCGATGGATAACAGGCCGGCCGGGAGGCCTGCCTGTTACGTTTTGGTCTGTCCCTTTCCCTTTACTCCACTTCCTGGAGATTGCCGAAGGTCGCGATAATTACCTCCGGAAGGGCGGGATGTATATGCATGGCCTTGCCGATCGCCCATATGTCAAGGTCGTTCGCCATTGCATTAATCACTTCCTGTATCAGTATGGACGCATGGGGACCGATGATATGGAAGCCGAGGATCTTGCCGTCCCTCTTTACGATGGCCTTCGCGAAACTCTCTTCCTCCATCATCGACTCGCCCCGGGCGACCTCGGAATATTTGGCCTTGCCCACAAGCAATTCGCCAAGATGAAACTGCTGCCTCGCCTGTTCTTCCGTCAGGCCCACCGAAGCTATCTCCGGGTAGGAAAAGACGGCGTGGGGTGCGGAGCGATAGTCCATCGCGACCCTCTTGTTATGCCCGGCGTTGTCCCACAGGAGAGACGCCTCCCGGTTTGCCACATGGCGGAACATCTTTCTGCCTATGATATCACCGAAGGCCCAGATGTTCTTTTTACTCGTCTCGAAATATTCATTCACCTTTATGTAGCCGCGATCGTCCGTTTTCACTCCGCTGTTTTCGACCTTCAGCAGGTCGGCATGCGACGTCCTGCCGGCCGCGACCATGATTTTTTCGGCCTGAAACAGGGATGTCCCGCCCGAGGACCGCTCCCTGGCCGTGACCGTGTACCCTGAAGGGTCCTTCTTTATTGCCACGGCGTCCGTCCCGGTATGGATATCCATCCATTTCCCCATCTCTTTTTTCAGGAGATCCGATATCTCGGTCTCCTCATCCGGCACAAGGTGACTGTTTGCCTGAAGAAGCGTTACCTTGACCCCCATGGCCGAAAAAAAATGCGCGTATTCAGCGCCTATATATCCGCCTCCGATAACAATGAGGCTCTCCGGTTTTTCCGTGAGTTGAAGCACGCTCTCGTTCGTAAGATATTCCGTTTTCTCTATGCCTTTTATGGCGGGGATGCGGGGCCGCGCTCCGGCGGCGATGAAGATCTTCCTGCCCTTGATCTGCTCGCCATCGATTTCTAATACGGAGTCCTTTACGAAAAACCCGGTGCCCTCGTAGAAATCCAGGTCTTCCGAAAACCTGATGCCCTCGCGTATATGGTTTTCGCCTTTCCTCACCGTATTTCTCATCCTCTCCATGATCGCCGGGAAATCTATCGCGCCGATCGTCGCTGAAACGCCAAGTTTTCCGGCTTCCCTTATTTCCGCCACCCTGTCCCCCGGAAAAATAAGCATCTTCGAAGGGATGCACCCCAGGTTGAGACAGGTCCCTCCCAGTGGTCCCTTATCCACAAGGGCGACGGAAAGGTCATGGGCAAACGCCTTCTCTACTATCAGCAGCCCGGCCCCTGATCCTACGACGATGACATCATACTCTTTCATAAGAGCGGCCTCCAAAATGAAGATTTCTTCTTTTTTTCATTATGTCAGGAAAAGGGATGAATGGTAAGAAAACAAGGAAACGATGAAGCCGAGAGGTTGAGGAGCCCCGGGCCCTGTGCCGACTCAGATAATTAAGCGTCGGGCTCGCCGAGAACATCCTCAATAAGCAGGTCCTCGATATAGGACTGCAAAGTCTGATACCCGTCGCCGGAATGTTCTGTAAATTCAATAGCCATGCCTGGATCCATCGTCAACAGCCCTCCGAAGAAGTCCTTGGTATAGATGACTACGCCTTTCAGTGAAATCCTGGCTCCCACTCTCAAGGGCACTGTGACACGGACTTCTGATCCGACCGGGAGAGGTTCTTTTTTCCTCACATAGATCCCGCCGGCCGAGAGGGTTTCCGCAGGGAGGTCATACGACGTGTCTTTATATACGACTGTGACCTTCTTGTGAAACATTGTCCGCACGTGCCGCCTCTTTGTACCTGTTCTGGCAAAGAAACACTCCTGAACCGCAGCATGAAGTTCGTGTAATTTTACTGGCTTATGGAGATAGGAGTAACATCCCAGGCCCCGACAGTTTTCCACTGTTTTGCTGCTGGAATCGGCCGACAACATTATCACCGGAATATGGGCTGTTTGCTTGTTTTCTTTCAGGAGTCTCAGTACGGTAATCCCATCCATCACCGCCATGTTCACATCAAGGATAATAAGCCCGGGTTCCCATAGATTTACCAGTTTTAAAACTTCCATGCCGTTTTCCGCCGGTATTACCCCGAAGCCCGACCTTTTCAAGAAATGGCTCAGCGATATCAGGAATGTCTGACTATCGTCTGCAATGAGTATGTCTTTCCCCATCTTCCCATATCTGCCTTCAGTGACTCCGTCTAATCACTTCGGGCGCAATTTACGTTTCGCTAATTATAATCGTAGATCTGAATATTTTGGAAGGAGAGAATCGAGTGGGCACGCACCCGACAAGAAATAAGGGATGCAATGTAAGTTGCCGTAGGGCAGTCGTCCAGCCCGCTTTACTCATGAACTTCAGACGCAGGGTTGCGGTACAAGGCGCTAATAGATAAACGTGGCAGGGTCCTTCAGGGCATGGCAACGGTCGCAGAGACCTTTCGCCTCTTTCTTTCCTATCGACCACGTGTGGGCCTTGTGGCAGTCGAGACAGTCAAGCTTCGCCTTTGTCATATGGAGGCTGTGCTGGCCCACCTTTAATTCTGTGCCATGGCAGTTTTTGAGACAGTCCTCGCTGGTCGGCAAAATCTGACCATGGGGGTGATGACAGTCGAAACATCTGAGTTTCGTCATGGGTCCCGTTGAAGGATAGTGTTTATGACAGCCGAGGCACCTGTCGTTTGAAATCTTCTTTGGCACCGCCTCGGTATAACTGTGGCACTTCAGGCAGGAGAGTTCGGCCATCCCGCCTATGCCGTGTATCACCTTGTCCGCATGACATTCTGCGCAGGCCTGCTCATTTGGAGCAAAGGTATGGAGTTTGCC
>JBJKOV010000466.1:0-2525 GCA_046707105.1 Thermodesulfovibrionales bacterium | reverse complement strand
GGAGATGGTCCGAATACTTCCCCTGAATACCCAAAGAACTCACACACCCCTTGCTTCCTGTCGCCTTGAAGCCCTTTCGGAGCACAAGCTCTCTGATAGCATTAAGACCGCTGTCTCCGCTGACAGGCCTGGCCCCTTCCCGAACGAACTTCATCCCGTTATAATCCCTGGGATTATGACTGGCGGTGACCATGATCCCCCCGTCCATCTTTTCAGAGAAGGTCGCAAAATAAACCTCTTCAGTGCCGCAGATGCCGATGTCGAAGACGTCCGCACCCCCGTCGGTGAGCCCCTCAGTGAGCGACTGTGCCAGGCTGTCGCTCGAAAGCCGTATGTCTCTTCCGACTACTACCCGGCCGGGCTTCAGGAAAGCGGCATATGCCCTGCCGATGCGGTAGGCCACATCCTCATTAAGCTCATCAGGAACTTTTCCGCGAATGTCGTATGCCTTAAAACATGTTAGAGTTTTATCTGTCATAGCCGTCCGCCAGCCCTACAATTTAGTCCTCCTCACGTCAATGCCGATCTTCAAAGTACATCCACTTCATCGTTTCACGGAAATCTATCTCCGGCGTCCACCCGACTGCTCTTCCTATTTTCGAATTGTCACCCGCGACATAGGGGATATCCATATTCCTTAGAAGCGCCGGGTCCTGCTCAATTGCCATTTCATGCCCGGAGATATCCTGCAGAATCCGGATGACGTCCCCTATCGAGTACGCAACTCCACTGCACACGTTATAGACCTCACCGTCAGCACCCTTTTCCAGCATATCAGCGTATGCCCTTACAATGTCCCTCACGTCAGAAAAATCCCTGTAGGCGTCGATATTGCCGAGCTTTATGGAAGTCTGCTTCCCGGCGAAGGCGTGAACGATCTTGGGAACAACGAAATTGAGACTCTGCCCGACGCCGGTGTGGTTAAAGGGTCTTGCGACGACGGTCTTGACGTTGCTTCCTCTGTAGACAGCCGCCATCAATTCACCCGATGCCTTGCTCACGGCGTAATGGTTGACAGGTTTTACCGGCAGGGCCTCATTCATCGGCTGCGATTCCCTGGGCACCGTGCCGTATACTGTCGACGAACTGACGAACAGAAGTCTTGCTTCCTGTTTCATTCTTTTGAGGGCCTCATAGAGGTTCAGGGTGCCCAGGACGTTCACCTCGTATATTTCGTGAACATTTCCGTGGGCCACAAAGGATATCGCAGCAAGATGAAAAACCCTGTCAGGCAAGGCCTTTTTGAGAGCCGCAGCGACAAACTCTTTATCCATGATATCACCGTAAAAGACGTTATCGCGATCTGACAGGCCCCCTGGACTGATACCGAAGACGTCATGGCCGAGGCCTTTGAGGTGCCCCTCCAGATATCTTCCGACAAAACCGTCTATTCCTGTTATCAGCGCCCTCATATCCGCGGGCTCACCCTCTGCAGATCCGATTCAACCATTATGCGGACCAGTTCGGCAAAAGATGTTTTCGGTTCCCACCCAAGCTGTCCTTTTGCCTTGGAGTAGTCACCCAGAAGAAGGTCTACTTCAGCCGGCCTGTAGAACTTCGGATTGATCCGCACAAGTATCCTGCCGTCGGCGGCATTCTTCCCCACCTCCTCAATACCTTTGCCTTCCCACACGATCTCGATATCTACAGATTTGAAAGCCGCCTCGACGAAATCGCGCACAGAATGAGTCGAATTGGTGGCGACCACGTAATTATCGGGCTCGGCCTGCTGCAGCATCCTGTACATAGCATCCACATACTCCTCGGCATAGCCCCAATCGCGCTTAGCATCAAGACTGCCCAGCTCGACGTGATCCTGAAGGCCGCGGTGTATCCGTGCGACGGCATCCGTTATCTTTCTGGTCACGAATTCGATCCCCCTGAGGGGAGATTCGTGGTTGAAGAGGATGCCCGAACATCCGAAGATACCGAAAGATTCCCGGTAGTTTATAGTCATCCAGTGGCCGTAAAGTTTTGCCGCGGCGTAGGGGCTTCTGGGGTAAAAAGGTGTTGTTTCCTTTTGCGGGACTTCCTGCGCCTTTCCGAACATCTCCGATGATGAGGCCTGATAGAATTTTACCCCTGGATTGACTATCCTTATTCCCTCCAGGAGGCGCGTGACTCCGAGGCCCGTGACCTCCCCCGTCAGGATCGGTTTTTCGAAAGAAACGGCCACAAAACTCTGGGCGGCCAGATTGTAAACTTCGTCCGGTTTCGTGGTTTCCAGTACTCTTATAATGTTGCCCGTGTCGTGGAGATCCATCTCGATCAACTCCACCTCGCCGTACACCCCCAGCTCCTCCATCCGCCAGAAGTTGGGAGAACTCAGCCTGCGGTAAGTGCCGTAGACCTTGAAACCTTACCTGATCAGATATTGCGCCAAATAGGCGCCATCCTGTCCGGTGATTCCCGTAATAAGTGCCGTTTTCATGGTCGGAATTATCCCTCTCGTTTAGTTGTTAAGTTTTCGGACAGCTGAGTGGTACTGCACGAGTTTCCCCCATGACCTTCCATCACTGCCATTG
>JBJKOV010000465.1:0-3068 GCA_046707105.1 Thermodesulfovibrionales bacterium | reverse complement strand
TCGCTTGTTGTTTCCTGCGCTTCTACCGGCATGGAAAGCCGCAGACAGGCAAGTGCTCACTACAAGATCGGGGTGGCATACCTGAATGAAAACAAAATACAGCAGGCTTTCGTGGAATTCCACAGGGCATACGAGCTTAACCCTCACGACAAAGAGGTGCTGAATGCCATCGGGATAGTCTATCTTTTGCATCTCGATGAACCGGCAAAGGCGGTCGAGTTCTTCGGAAAAGCAGCCGACGAGGACCCCGACTATTCGGAGGCTTACAACAACCTCGGCTATTCCTACCAAAAGATGGGCAAGTTTGAAAAGGCAATAGCCTATTATGAAAAAGCATTATCGAATCCTCTCTATCCTACCGCCGAGAAAGCTTACACCAACATGGGCTATTCCTATTACAGGCTTGGCAGATATGACACCGCACTAAGGGCTTTCA
This sequence comes from Thermodesulfovibrionales bacterium, assembly GCA_046707105.1. Lineage (GTDB taxonomy): Bacteria > Nitrospirota > Thermodesulfovibrionia > Thermodesulfovibrionales > UBA6898 > JARRRD01. Next base: position 2,632 of record JBJKOV010000465.1, on the reverse strand, counting down.
AAGAGGCTCTTAAGAGGGCTCCTGATCTGGTCCCCGCTTACATGGGGCTTGCTCTCTGTTATAATGCGATGGGCCGGTACGGGGAAGCCTCCACAGCCATGACACAGGCAATAAAAACAGATCCGGCATACAAGGGCAACAGGGACACGGCCGTCCAGGATCTTCAAAGAAAAAAGCTCACCGCCATAGGCTTCGAAGAGCAGGACATCAGGGATTATCTCGAAATCCTCAAATATTGACCATCTGTAATCCGCTAAATACCGCCTCAGGACTCGTGCAGTAAATGATTCGGGAAGCTGCAGATTGTGCGGTATTAGAACAAAACTTTCGTCCCCCACGGCCTCGATCTTCTGACCGCATATGTTGACACCTTCGGAATACGGAGATAAGATTTAGCAAAAACCTCTGGGAGGGGGCTATGAAAAAGACTATCTTATCTGTTCTCCTGTCTCTCACTGTTGTATTGCTTCCCGTTGTAGCTACTGCTGAGATCAGGGGGGGAAGTATTGAAATCAATCCATTCGCCGGTTATTATTTCCCCTCGACCGAAGCACAGGACCACGGACTTTACGGCCTGCGTGTCGGCTATAACCTGACAAGGAACTGGGGAGTTGAAGGCGCCTTTGACCATTTTGTCGCCCGCGCGGAAATGTACCACGCTGATCTACTTTACCATTTCAACCCTGAAACGAAGTTTAACCCCTTTGTTGTCGGAGGCATTGGCAACGCCTTCATACGCGAGGGCACACATAATGCATTCATGGGAGATATAGGTCTCGGCTTCAAGTACTTTCTCTCGGATACTGTAGGGCTCCGCTTCGATGCCCGCGGGGCCTTCAGCGATTTCTCCAGCCTGGTCACTACAGCCGGCCTTACTTTCCAGTTGGGAGGCAAAGTACCGAAGGCTGCTCCTTCGCCGATGCCCATTTCAACTCCTCCGCCTGCGCCTTCAGCGACGCCTCTGCCACCTCCTGTTCCGGAAGCAACCCCTACTCCGCCTCCTGCGGCCTGCCCGGCTCCGGTCAAGATAATCCTGGAAGACATACATTTCGAATTCGACAAAGCGACCCTCACAAAGACCGCGGAAGAGATCCTTGACAAGAATATTCAGTTGATCAAGGAAAACCCCGGAATCGAGGTGCAGATCGAAGGGCATGCATGTGCACACGGTCCTGACGATTACAACATGGCCCTCAGTGAAAGAAGGGCTAACGCAGTAAAAGAATATTTCACGAAGGGCGGACTTTCACCGGACAGGATCACCACAATCGCATACGGAGAAACAAGGCTGGCCATGCCGGAGATCCCGACCCCCTACAATAAAGAGTCAATAGAAGCAAGGACCAACCGGAGAGTGCATTTCGAAGTGATCGTAAAATAACCAGGGGCAAAAACAACTCCGGCCGCTTACGCGGCCGGTTGTTCCCTTTAATAATACCGACAGCCTCAGGGATCCACGAGATTCGCAGAACCCGAAATATTCCCATAAGTTGCCGTAATGATTGTCGATCCCTTCTTGTGGTCCGTTGTAGCCGACCCTTTAGATCCTTCGGCGTTGCTGATCGTAGCGACAGATGTATCGGAAGAACTCCACGTTACCAAAGCTGTTATGTCCTGAGTAGAATTGTCGGCATAATGCCCGGTCGCGATAAACTGGATTGTCGTTCCATATCTTACCAAGGGATTGGAGGGTGTCACAGTGATGGACACCAATTCAGCCGGTTTCACCGTCAGAGTGGTTGATCCCTGCAGACCTCCGTAGCCCGCCGTAATTGTTGTCATTCCCGCCTCAAGAGACTTCGCAAGTCCTTGGGAGCCTTCCAGGTTGCTTACATACGCAACCGATGTATCAGAAGAGCTCCAAATTACAGCCTCTGTAAGGTCCTGCGTGCTGTTGTCCGAAAAGACCCCCGTCGCCTTGAACTGCTGGTTCGTGCCAAGGGCTATCGCCGGATTCGCCGGCATTACCTCTATCGACACAAGCACGGCAGAGGTCACGGTCAGGGCCGTTGAACCAGACACCTCTCCCGAAGTGGCAGTAACCGTCGTCGTCCCGACCGCAAGACTCGAAGCCAGGCCATTCGACCCGCCCGTATTACTCACCGGGGCAACTGAAGCGTCCGAAGAGCTCCACGTTACAGCCCCTGTCAGGTCCTGTGTACTGTTGTCCGAAAAGACCCCCGTCGCCCTGAACTGCTGGTTCGTGCCAAGGGCTATCGCCGGATTCGCCGGCATTACCTCTATCGACACAAGCACGGCAGAGGTCACGGTCAGGGCCGTTGAGCCTGACACGGCGCCCGAAGTGGCCGTAACCGTCGTCGTGCCGACCGCAAGACTCGAAGCCAGGCCGTTCGACCCCCCCGTATTGCTCACCGGGGCAACCGAAGCGTCCGAAGAGCTCCACGTTACAGCCTCTGTCAGGTCCTGTGTACTGTTGTCCGAAAAGACCCCCGTCGCCCTGAACTGCTGGTTCGTGCCAAGGGCTATCGATGGATTTGCCGGCGCGACCTCTATCGACACAAGTGTGACGGCAGCGGGCCCCTTCTTGCTGCCACAACCGCAGCCTGCAATGAAAATGATCATGAATAACGCGTAAAACCCGAATTTAAGATATACTTTCATCCGTACCTCT
>JBJKOV010000464.1:0-4237 GCA_046707105.1 Thermodesulfovibrionales bacterium | reverse complement strand
AATACCGGCATACGGCTCTGACTTTTAACTTCTGAGAAGGAGGGTCAGCAAATTGAAAAAATATTTAGCGATCATTTTAGGCGCACTTTTTGTATTGAGTTTTGCAGCCAGCGCCTTTGCAATCCACGCCGAGATACCGTCTGAGACGCAGGCGGTGGTGGCAACGGGCACGACTCAGATCAATCTGAGCGGAGAATTGAGGGTAAGAGGCTGGTACGGCAAGAATATCACCGGTGTAGGGACCGAAGGGTTCAACGGTTTACCCGCAGAAACGGGTTCAGCCGCGTGGTATGACGAGAGAGTGAGGCTCAGCGTAGATGCCAAGATATCTCCGAACATCGAAGGCATGGTGCAGCTGGAATCCGGAACGGGCTCCCAGGACAACTATGTCTGGGGCAATTTCAACTCAAAGCCGACCCAGCTTGATATCCTCCAGGCATGGATGATGTACAGTGGCTCCGGCCTCTTCGGCTTCCCTTCCGGACTGAAGATCGGTCATATGCCTCTTGCGCTCGGTCAGAAAGAGTTCTTCGATCACACCAAGTTCGGCGATGACGCCATAGTCGCATTCCTCCTTCCTACCAAGGAACTGGAAATTGACCTGCTGACCATCAAGTTTGCAGAAAACAATCAGGCGATCAATACCGACGACCTCGACGGCTATGTGGGCATATTGACTTACAAGATGGATCCGAAGACCTCTGTAGGTGTCAACTATACCTATCTGAATAACCCGAGCGGTAGCTTCAGCCACCAGGACCTCGGCGTTACGGCAAATGCCGACTTTTCAGGCCTCGGAGTCAAGGCAACCGGCGATGTCCAGTTTGGTAAGGAAAATGCGAACGTGAAATACAGCGGCTGGGCGGTTACGGCGGGCCTTAACTACATGGTCGATCCTCTCAATCTGAGGGCGAGCTTCGCTTATGGCAGCGGCGACAACGGTAGTGACTCCGGCAAAAACAAGGCGTTCACGACCTATCTCGGCGACGACCAGCACTACACATTGGTCTATGAGTACAACGTTGTCTCGACAGCCGGCGCCATCAACACCGGCATCAGCAACACCACTTACTACAATATCGGCCTCGATGTAACCCCGGTGAAGGATGTTACCGCATCGCTTGACGGCTACATCATCAGGGCGTCGAAGACGGCTGACAGCATTTCCAAGGATGCCGGCTGGGAAGTTGACGGCAAGATCGTTTACAATATCGCAAAGAACCTTACCTATCAGGTAGACGCAGGCTACTTCAAGGCCGGAAGCTACTATGCGGATGCATATCCGGTAGCGACGAATGGCGACAAGAAGGGCGCAACGGTTCTGAGACACATGCTGACACTGTCGTTCTAAATTTCTCGTAAGAGAGAGTCAGTACAGGGCGGGTCGAAAGACCCGCCTTTTTTTTGAGTGTTGGGTATCCCGCTGACGGTGCCCGCTCAGTTACAGGGTGAAAATAGGCTGCCTTAAGAAGGATTCCCGACGCCTTTCAGTTGCGGGAATGACGGGAAAAGGCACTTGGTCCGGGATTTGTCATTCCGGCTTGTCCGGAATCTTTCCTGCCGCGAGTACCGATAACTAAATGTTAAACTGCTGAACTACGTGAGTGGTTCATTTTTCGACTCAATGTAGGCTATAGTAAAAAATATGAAATTTGAAGATATCATCAGACAGTTTCGGAATAAGAATATTCTCGTTGTCGGTGACCTCATACTCGACCATTATATATGGGGAAATGTGAGAAGAATCTCTCCTGAGGCCCCGGTGCCGGTTGTCGAGGTCGAAAGAGAGAGCTTTTTGCTCGGCGGGGCCGCAAATGTCGCCAATAACATAGTTTCGCTGGGTGCAGGAGCGGCGGTTGTCGGCATTGTCGGTCAGGATATGGCAGGTGAGGCCCTGACCGATCTGCTCCGCCAGAAGGGTGTGAAGTGCGAGGGTATATTCGTATCGAACAGGCCCACGACAGTGAAGACAAGAGTCATCGCCCATAACCAGCAGGTAGTCAGGTTCGACAGGGAAGACATCAAGTACGTTGCGGGAAGAGTGCTGCGCGGAGTTCTGGAACATATCGATTCATTATATCGGGGCTTTGATGCGATAATAATATCCGATTACAGAAAAGGAATGATCTCGGGCGGGTTGATAAAGGGCATCGTGGAGAAGTCAAAGAAGAAGAAAATGTTCATCGCTGTCGACCCGAAGGTGGGGCATTTCGACTTTTACAGGGGGGTATCGGTTGTGACACCCAATGTGGCTGAGGCGGCCAGCGGTGCCAACATCGAGATCAGGGACGAAAAGACGCTTGTGAGAGCAGGCAGGGTGCTATTGAAGAAGCTGGGGTGCAGGGCAGTGCTCGTTACGAGAGGAGAGCAGGGAATGAGCCTTTTTGAAAGAAAGGGTGTCTCTCATATATCGACTGCCGCGCAAAAGGTCTATGATGTGACCGGCGCCGGGGATACAGTGATCTCGGCCTTTACCCTTGCCTGCGCTGCGGGCGCGACCATGGCCGAGGCGTCGGTGATCGCCAATCATGCCGCGGGTGTTGTCGTCGGGGAAGTCGGCACCGCGGTTTCCACTCCCGAACAACTGTTGAAGGTCCTGAGGAGTGAGGTGTGAAGCGTGAGGGGCATATGACGGCGGGTACGCAGCGCAAGGCTGTAGCTTTGTATTCCGGCGGTCTGGACAGCACACTGGCTATACTGGCGGTGATGAGGCAGGGAATCGAGGTGACGGCTGTTACCTTCATGAATCATTTTGGATGCGAAATTTCCGACAGGTCCTCCTGTTCAAAAAATCCATTCTCGGCTGCCGAAAAATTCGGCTTCGAGGTGAAACTCTGCCACCTCTCCGAAAAGTTCATCGAGATTGTCAAGAACCCGAAGTTCGGTCACGGCAGGAACATGAATCCCTGCATGGATTGCAGAATACTCATGCTCAGGGAGGCCAAAGAGTTCATGGACATGACCGGGGCCTCTTTCATCATTACCGGCGAGGTCCTCGGGCAGAGACCGATGAGCCAGAGGCGGGATGCCCTGAATATTATCGACAGGGAAGCGGGCCTGAAGGGATATGTATTAAGGCCCCTGAGCGCGAAACTGTTAAAACCAACTGTACCGGAAGAGAGCGGCCTGGTTGACAGGGAACTGTTGTACGGCTTCGGCGGCCGCTCCCGGAAACCCCAGATGGCGCTTGCCGATGAGCTCGGGCTCACGGATTATCCGGCCCCGGCGGGTGGATGCCTGCTGACGGAGCCCAATTATTCTTACCGTCTGAAGGAACTTCTGGAACATGATCCTGATCCCTCCCTCGTTGATTACCACCTCTTGAGGCTTGGAAGACATTTCAGGCTTTCCCATTGGTGCAAGGTGATTATCGGCCGTAACGAGGCCGAGAATGATGATCTGGACAGGCTTCACGACGGAGAGGGTGTTCTTCTGCGGGTGCCCGGATTCGGAAGTCCTCTTGCACTTGTGGACGGCGGTTCCGAGGAGGATGTGCTTACGGCGGCGTCCCTGTGTGCGCGATATTCGGACGCCAGGCATTTCCCGGAGGTGGTGGTGGGGGTCGCAAAGGCGGGAAAGGAATTCAGCCTGAAAGTTCCGCCGGCCGGAGACGATGTCGTCGCAAGACTAAAGATAGAAAAAACAATGGCGGCAGGGGGCGCCACCAGGGGTAAAGACCGTATGATATCATTACTCCGGCAGTTAAATAGATGAAACGTGTCGCTGCTTGTCATTCCGGCTTGTCCGGAATCTTTCTTTGTTTTCGGAAGAATTCCCGGCTCCCGAAGGCTTTTGGGGTTGCGGAATGACAGCGTCTGAAGTATTTAGTTGCCGCGGTAATAAAAAAGCATTCTTGCCAAGGATAAACGCCTGCGGGCAAGGATTTTCAAGGACTCCGAGGTCTTTAATTACTCGCCAAAAAGGTGAAGTCTACCATCGTCAAATTGCTTGTGTTCATCTTTTGTTATTAACAGTCTCATAATAATATTCACAGATTTCATAGTCTTATTCGTCATGCCCGAGGACCTTAATCGGGCATCCATTCCCGGTTAACTGGATTCCCGCCTTCGCGGGAATGACGACCAAAACGTACAGACTATTATGAAACTGTTGTTAACTGCCTTTTACAGGACGATCGGTGAGTTTCAGTTTGTGATATCTGCGGACTTCGGCGTCTCTTTCCAGTAAGGATGCGCGATATCTTCGAATATCGTCATTGCGGCGACCGCCCCCTGAC
>JBJKOV010000463.1:0-6691 GCA_046707105.1 Thermodesulfovibrionales bacterium | reverse complement strand
GGTAACAATGGAAGACAAAGAGATAATAGAGAATAAAGAGGGGCAGGAGACATACGGCGCCGAGGACATAAAGATTCTGAAGGGGCTTAGTGCTGTCCGGAAGAGGCCGGCGATGTATATCGGATCTACAGGCCCTGACGGCCTCCATCACCTCGTATACGAGGCGGTGGACAACAGCGTTGACGAAGCGCTCGCCGGTTACTGCAGGAATATCGAGGTTGTAATACATCTGGACGGCAGCTGCACCGTAACAGACGACGGGAGAGGCATCCCGACCGGCCCTCATATGGGCGATCCCGAGAGGCGTTCGGCGGCCGAGGTGGTGCTGACCGAGCTTCACGCCGGGGGTAAATTCGAATCGAAGGCCTACAAGATATCCGGCGGTCTGCACGGCGTCGGGATTTCGGTGGTGAACGCCCTGTCGGAATGGCTCGAGGTTGAGATAAAGCAGAACGGGCAGGTTTTTCAGCAGAGGTTCGAAAGAGGAAAGCCTGTGGCGCCTCTGGCTGTCGTGGGAAAGACCAAGTCGAGGGGCACCAAGGTCACCTTTAAGCCGGACCCTGAGATATTCGAAATGACCGAGTTCAGCTATGATATCCTGTCCCAGAGGTTGAGGGAGCTGGCCTTCCTGAACAAGGGCCTGAAGATTACCGTTCTGGATGAAAGGGCTGACAAACAGCAGGAGTTCCTTTACAAGGGCGGCATAGTCTCCTTCGTGGAGCACCTCAATACGAACAAGACTGCTCTGCACCCGAAACCGGTCTATATTTCCGGGGAGAAGGACGGCATTATGGCGGAGGTTGCCCTGCAGTATAACGACAGCTATGCGGAGACCCTCTACACCTTTGCCAACAATATAAATACCCGGGAAGGCGGCACACACCTGGTGGGGTTCAAGTCGGCACTCACGAGGACGGCCAACAGTTACGCCTCTGCCGCGGGCGTCATAAAGAACGGTAAAGACAGTCTCTCAGGCGACGACATCAGGGAAGGCCTGACAGCCGTAATCAGCGTCAAGCTGCCCAATCCCCAGTTCGAAGGTCAGACCAAAATGAAACTCGGAAACTGCGAGGTGAAGGGCATAGTCGAATCGATTGTGAACGAAACGCTGTCGACCTATTTCGAAGAAAACCCGGCGATCGCCAGGAAAATCATAGAGAAGGCTATCCAGGCGGCCAGGGCCCGGGATGCGGCGAGGAAGGCGAGGGAGTTGACGCGGAGGAAGGGGGCGCTTGAGGACACCGGTCTGCCCGGAAAGCTCGCGGACTGCTCGGAGAAAGACCCTGCCCTCAGCGAACTGTTTATAGTTGAGGGAGACTCGGCCGGAGGCTCCGCAAAACAGGGAAGGGACCGCCGGACACAGGCGATACTGCCTCTCCGCGGCAAGATACTGAACGTCGAGAAGGCGCGGTTCGACAAGATGCTCGGCTCCGAGGAGATCCGGATACTCATCACCGCCATGGGGACGGGAATAGGCGTGGAGGACTTCAACATCTCGAAGATACGATATCACAAGATCGTACTGATGACCGACGCCGACGTCGACGGTGCCCACATCCGGACCCTCCTGCTCACATTTTTCTTCAGGCAGATGCCGCAGATTATAGAAAACGGCTACCTCTACATCGCCCAGCCGCCGCTTTTCAGGGTAAAGAAGGGCAAGAGCGAAAAGTATATACAGAACGACTCCGAAATGCAGAGCATGCTCTTTGAGCTGGCGTCGGAAGATATCGCGATTACGATCAAAGGACAGAAAGTTAAGGGGAAGGCCCTGATACCGTTCCTGAAAAGGCTTTATGGGTTCGAAAAGCTGATAGGGTGGTTCGAGAGAAGGCGGAGGGATTCGAAGGTCCTGAGGGTTGTTCTTGAGGAAGGCATCGACACGGCGAAACTGAAAGACAAAAATGAGATGGCCGGCCTTGTCGAAAAGATCAAGGCGAAGGTGCCCGGCCTTTTGGCGGGCAATCTGTACGAGGACGAGGAGCATGCCGCGTACGGAGTTGAACTGCGGAGGCATAACTTCAAGTTGACGATCGATTCGAACCTCCTCCTGTCTCCCGAATTCAGGGAACTGGAGACCCTGTACGGCTATATGAAGGAGATGGGCCCTGCTCCCTATACGATCATTGCCAAAGACGGTCCCCGGGAGTTGAAGTCTACGGCCGAACTGCACGCGTTTGTCTTCGAGGCCGCGAAGAAAGGGCTGACGATCCAGCGCTATAAGGGCCTGGGTGAAATGAACCCCCAGCAGCTATGGGAGACGACGATGGACCCGGAAAAGAGGACCCTGCTCCAGGTGAGCGTAGAAGACAGCGTCCAGGCCGACCAGATATTCACAGTACTAATGGGCGACCAGGTCGAACCCAGGAAAGAGTTCATCACCAAACACGCGCTCGAAGCAAGAAACATCGATATATAGGTGCAGTAAAGTTTTAGATTTACGCTAGTATGGGCCATGAAGAATACGGAGAACGTCTCCGCGATTTGATTGATTTCCGGTTGAAAGGTTTATTGACCCAATCTTTCTGACTCTAAAGGATTGCTTGAATGGGGACTCTCAGTATGTAGTGTCGCAGCATCTCGACGTCTTCGTCCCTGATTTCTGTAAACTCAACCCCCATGCCGCGCGGACATTTTGAAGTCTCACCCGAAAGGACCCTCTTTACAACCCCTTTCACTTGAATATGGCTTCCCATGTCAAGAGACAGAGTTATTTCTAATTCGGCATCGGGAGGGAATGGGTCATACAACTTTATGAACATTCCACCCTCTGAGAGGTTCTCAGCGATTAGTTCATGGTACTTCGCGCTGTGCCTCACGCGTACTTTCTTGCCAAAGGCAACCCTCCTGTATCTCCTTCGTGTTCCCGGCGGTACGTCAATCTTTTCGATAGCAGCTATGAGGTTCTCATATACTGTTTGCGCCAGGTCTTTATTAATAAACAGGGCTGTTCTTTTGCTGATCTTTAGAGCGGCGGCGATGAAGCTCTCCTTATTATCCGCTGATTCGCCGATGATCGCCAAGGACTTGTCGATGAATAAAGGGCTGGCGTCATTATTGAGATACCCCCTAAGAACGTTCTTCAGATCTTCTTTGACGTCCCTGCCCCCATTCATAACCCCACCTCTTTTGTTATCTTATAAATGAGGTTGATAACCTTCAAAATAAAAACAGCCCCTCCCAGGTAAATAATGGAGTTGATGAGATCTCTCGATGATTCCGGCAGACTGGGGAATATCGGTATCGTAAGATATCCCACTGACAAGAGCCCGATCAGGTAATATAAAAGACGCATGGATTCCTTGACAAGTCCTCCAGGGATTTTTCTAGTTATGGATACTGCTCTGAAAAGCCCATAGAAAACCAGGAGAATTGCTGTAAGTGAGATCAACAGAATCAATGTTTGCACAATTATCACCTCCCTGCTATTAGAAGTCAGGATAGTTTAGATATTTGGTAAAAACCTGTCAATTCAACCTTTCAACCTTGGGACAAAGAGAATGTCCCACGAGAGAATTCCGGTCGCACTCCACAGATTAAGAATGCCTGACGGCAGGCATCAGGTGTGAGGAGGTCGCTCCGGGTCAGAGTCTGCGCGGCTTCAATTGCTCCCCTGGGTAGAAAGAGTTTCCCCAGCTTCCAACGACAACCCCCGGCAGTGTATTCGAAATAATCAGGCCTCGATCAAATTAAGAAAATTTAATTTGCTCTTAATAGGCTTTTAACGATAGGCGGATAAAGTATTGGCATGTCCCGTCAGGCGATATCCGCGAGCCGCTGGGGCGCACGTTTATTTTATCTGCATAGTTGAATTCATCCTGCTCCTCGAGAGCAAGAACGGTATGTGTTTCGGGTGTGAGGCCGGAAAGACTGCCGTGACCGAAACGTTATGGTCATCAATTTGGAGGCGACATGCTTTTTCAAAACATATTTGGGCTGTTTTCGAATGACCTTGCCATAGACCTCGGTACTGCCAACACCCTCGTCTACGTTAAAGGTAAGGGCATTGTCTGCGATGAACCTTCAGTCGTCGTGATAAAGAAAGACAGTAAAAAGACGGTTGCTGTTGGCTCCGAGGCAAAGAGAATGCTTGGTAAGACTCCCTCCAATATCGTGGCCATCAGGCCTATGAAAGAAGGCGCCATAGCGGATTTCGACACAACCGGCGAGATGCTCAAATATTTTATCAAGAAAGTCCACAACAGAAGACGTTATGTGTCGCCGAGGGTAATAATCGGAGTGCCTTCCGGGATCACGCAGGTAGAGCAGCGGGCTGTCAAGGACGCGGCCGAGGCATCGGGCGCCAGAGAGGTCTATCTGGTTGAGGAGCCGATGGCGGCCGCAATGGGCGTCGGACTCCCTGTCGGAGAGCCGCTCGGCAACATGATCGTGGATATCGGGGGAGGCACTACAGACGTTGCCATCATCTCCATAGACGGAGTTGTTTACAGCAAGGTGGTAAAGGTGGGTGGCGACAAGATGGACGAGGCGATCATGGCCTATATCAAGAGAAGATACAATCTGATGATCGGAGAAACGACGACCGAGCAGATAAAGATAGAACTTGGGTCGGCCTGCGGTGCGGCCGATGAAGAGAAGAGGGTGAAAGACATCAAAGGGAGAGACCTTATATCAGGCATACCAAAGACAATAACGGTCAATGAGGACGAGATACTCGATGCCCTGTCGGAACCGATCAACGTGATAGTCGATACCATCAAGGTCGCTCTTGAAAACACTCCGCCCGAACTCGCTGCTGATATCGTTGACAGGGGCATAGTCGTTGCCGGCGGGGGTGCACTTCTGCGCCGGATCGACCTGCTGATCAAACGGGAGACCGGCCTTCCCATTACCATCGCCGAGAACCCCTTGACGGCAGTGGTAGACGGCGTCGGAATGATGCTTGATGAATTAGAAATGCTCCGCAGAATCGCTATAGCCTGATGAGTGGGAGGATCAAGTCGGATAGACTGATACAAGGAGTTTTCGGACACAACGTTATATATAGGTATACATGCAGCTAAAAAGACCAGACTCCCTGAAGTACCTTCCTATGGATGAGATCAGGCTTCCGCTTCCAAAAAACAGTCTATCAGTTCACGAGAGATTGTTCCCGTCTTGGGAAGAGGCGGTAATTTGTCCGGTTTAAACCACCGCGCTTCGGAAATTTCTGTTTCATCGATTCTTATTTCTCCTTCTGCATATTCAGCAGTAAAGGCCACCATCAGGGAATTGGGAAACGGCCAGGGCTGGCTGCCGAAATATCTTATATTCCTGACCTCTATTCCTATCTCTTCTTTTACCTCCCGCTTTACGGTTTCTTCCAGCGTTTCGCCCGGTTCAACGAAGCCGGCGAGGACACTGAACAATTGCGAATGAAAACGTCGCGAGTTGGCAAGGAGAATTTCTCTCCCCTTTGTGACGGCAACTATGATTGCGGGAGAAATGTGCGGGTAAATTATAAGGCCGCATTGAGGGCATTCTTTGGCACGTTCCGTGGTCTTTGCTTCGGTTCGATTTCCGCATCTGCAGCAAAATATATGGGTCCGCTCCCAGTGAATGATTTGAAAAGCCCGTCCCGCTATAGAGAAAAGCTCTTCATCCAGTTGTCCGAGCAGAGAACGAAGCGCCTGAAAGGACTCTCCTTCAGCTTCACATGCCCGGTCTATTTCAGCAGCATAGCAGGAAATCCCGTTCAGTATGCCCAGGTGATTTATGCTCTTCAGGGTTAATTCTAATTGTTGTATTTCTGCCCGGCATGGAATTTCAATAGTACCTCTGAAGGCTTTGATCATCAATTTGTCGTCCTCGAAAACAAAGAACAGATCCGTCGGGGAGGGTTCTTCTGAAGAAAAAGCCGGCAGGAAAGTCATTGATCTACCATTTCAATGGGCTGCGTCAGCTTTTGATCCATATCCACTTCTCCTATTATGCGACTGTCAACTTATCTCCTGCAATCTTATCGCTTCCTCAGCCGGGAATCAAAGCGGGCCGATTTGAGTGATATCAGACTTAATTACTTCGGCCTGAAACCTTCCTTGATTAAGATTTTTTAATTTGTTTTAAAAAACAATATAATACAGTATATAGGCATCACACATGATACCGCCTGGGCAGTCAAGAAAAAACCCTGCGTCACGTGAGCATCCTCAGCTTTATGCCGAACAGGTCAGGCTTCTGTACAAGAACGCGCCGCTGGGGCTGATTGCGACATTCATTAATTCAGCGGTTTTGGTCTTCATTCTCAGAGGCGTTGTATCCCACCGGGTCCTGGCCACCTGGTTTCTCTGTATCCTGCTGGTTTCAATAGCACGGTTTGTGCAGTTCTCCCGGTTCCGCCGTGTCCCACCCGAGTCATCAGATGTTGGCCCTTGGGGAACATGGTTTATAGTCGGATTGGCCATTTCCGGTATTGCGTGGGGTTCCGCCGGCATCATTCTCTACCCGGTCGCATCGACTATTCGTCAGGAGTTTCTTGCCTTCGTGCTGGGCGGTATGGCGGTCGGGGCGGCAGCGGCATTCTCGGTCGTTTTACCAGCATTCATAGCGTATACCCTGCCTTCCCTGGCACCTCTCATCGTCCGGTTTCTGGCTGCCGGAGACGAAATCCATCTGGCCATGGGGGGAATGTTCCTGCTTTTTGTGGTTCTTATAACCGGTATTGCTTTCCGCATCAGCAGGGTGACACTTG
>JBJKOV010000462.1:0-1416 GCA_046707105.1 Thermodesulfovibrionales bacterium | reverse complement strand
AAGGTCCTTCGTCTTCGGACAATTCCCTGAAGAGATTCTTTGTCACTCCGCAGAGGGGGCACAACCAGTCATCAGGGAGATCGTTAAAAAGCGTTCCGGGAGGTATTCCGTGGACCATGTCCCCCTCCTCCGGGTCATATATATACCCGCAGACAATGCATATATACTTTTGCATCCGGACGGCTAAGAATTACCGATCTTATTTTTCAGCTTCTTCAGGTAATCCATGTGCTTTTGCTCCCATCCCGCCAGTTCATCAAAAAGGACCTTCATGTTTGTCTGGGACGCCTGCGACGAGAGCTGCCTGTACAGACCGTATTCCTTCGCTTCCATTTTCAGGGCGAAATCTATAGCTCCCGCGTCGTCCAGATACGTGAAGTCTTCTATCCTGCCTTCCAGTTCTTCCAGCGGCATCCCCCCCTCGACGATTTTAGGCTTCACGGTCCGTGAGAATTCATCGAAGGAGACAATGTCCCAGTCCTCCATCAGACCCTGGTAGAGGAACTGGATATACCGTGTGTGGCCCGCCTCCCAGCCGGCAAGGTCGGCGAAAGTCTTCCTTGTCTCTTCGCTATGGGCCTTCGAGGCGACGTCACTATAGAACTGGTTGATGCCTTTCTCCATGATATAGACATCCATGAGCGCCTGGATCAAACCTTCTTCGGCATTTATCATCGGCTTACCTCCATTATGTTATCCATATTCTTTCAACCTGCAGTCCTTCTACTTTCCATTATCGCAATCTTTTGCCGATCCGCCAATACATAAATAAAAAAGGCAGAGAAAAATACGCTGATGACGATATGATAGAGCTTAGGAAAAGCCCTGATCGTCATTCCCGAGGCAGCAATCGGGAATCCATTGTCCTTAAGACAAAGAGATTGGATTCCCGCCTCCGCGGTAATGACGGCCGGGGAAAAGCTAACAAATGTAAACAACGTTGGAAGCACTGCATTATATCTTTGCCGCCCGCGCCGCCATTGCCATCCGGCGTTCTTGCTGATACTCTTTATTCATGATAGTCGTTGAGACCTTCAGGGGCAAGTCCGTGACCGACCACAGGGTGGAGATCGTGGAAAGAAAGGGGACCGGTCACCCTGATTTTATGTGCGACGCCATAATGGAATCCATATCTGTTGCGCTCAGCCGGGAATACAGGAAGGCTTTCGGCGCGATTCTGCATCATAACATCGACAAGGGCCTGCTTGCCGCCGGGAGGACCGAGATGAGGTACGGCGGCGGCAGGGTGGTAAAACCGATGGAGCTTACCATCGGTGACAGGGCGACCGGTTTGGTGGAAGGCAGAAGGGTTCCGGTGCGAGACATAGCGGTAAAGGCCGCAAAGGAATGGATCAGGGACAACCTCAGGTTTGTCGATCCGGAAAGGCATGTGAGATACCGCACTGTTCTCGCCCC
>JBJKOV010000461.1:0-3572 GCA_046707105.1 Thermodesulfovibrionales bacterium | reverse complement strand
GATATGGCCGACAGGATCTTTTCAAACTTCTCCGTATGACTGCGGCTTGTGGTGCAGGCAGGACATTTTTCCACGATCTGGCCTCCTTTTTAGTAACCGTCTGCTTCCTCTTCGGGCGCCCCGGATGCCCGCTTCTCCTCAGGGGAATCTTCATCCAACTCCGCAAGCGCCTTTGCCACTTCTTCTTCGGTGCTTCTCAGTTTCCCCCTGCAGAGTTTAATCAGGTAAGCGGCCCTTTTTACCTTTTCCGCAAGGACATCCACATCTGTTTCCTCGGATTCAACATGGCTTATTATCTTCTCCAGCTCAGTCAAAGCCTGGGAGTAGGATATCTGTTTGTTTTTGCTCACCTTTCGCCGCCTCCTTCTTTTCCTGTACTATGCTCGTAATCACTCCTTTATGGAGAACGGTCTCGATTACCGCCCACTTCCTGAGCACAGAACCGTCCTTCACGGTCCTTCCGTTATGACGGGTAATACTGTAACCCCTCCGGAGAACATTTTCGGGGTCGAGATGTTTTACCGCCTGCTCCATATAGCTGACTTTTTCATGTTGCTTCTTCAGCATCTGCCTCACGAAGCTTGACAGGTCTTTCCGGCATATCAAAAGCCTGTTGTCATGAGTTGAGGAGATCCGGAGCGGCACATAGGAAAGTTTCTGGGAAATGCCCTGCAATCTGTATCTCACATCCTTGAATAGTCTTTCCGCAGACGTACGGAGTCTTTTCCTGATGTCCAGGATGTTCTCTTCAAAAGCCTTCAATCCTGATATGAGAAACTCGGCTACCGCCGTCGGCGTCTTCATTCTCGTGTGTGCCACGATATCCGCCACCGTGTCGTCCTTCTCATGTCCTATTCCCGTAATCACTGGAACGGGAAACTTCGCAATCTCCGCCGCAATGGGATAACTGTCGAAACAGTTCAGGTCGATGACAGACCCTCCGCCCCTGATTATCACAGCAACGTCGAAAAGGTCTTTCTTTTTTCTTATATCATTCATCGCCGAAATGATCGAGCTCTCGGCCTCGCTTCCCTGCATCATGGCCGGAAAGAGTATGTGGGTGAATCTGTAACCGTACCCGTTCCCGTCAAGCTGGTTGAAAAAGTCGCCGTACCCGGCAGCCGTAGGAGAAGAGATGACCGCTATCCTTTGCGGCACTAACGGCAGCGAAAGACCTTTATTCAGGTCGATGATGCCCTCTTTCCTGAGACGTTCGATAACTTCCTTCTTCCTGCGGGCCATCTCCCCCATGGTGTAAGTCGGGTCGAGGTCCCTGACGGTCAGGCTCAGACCGTAGACCTCGTGAAATACCACGGAGGCCAGGAGGAGGATTTTCATCCCGGGTTTCAGGGACTGCCCCGTCGCCTGCTCAAATTTGAGGCCGAGTCTCCTGTATTCATAAGCCCAGATAGTCGCCTTGACCTGCGCAATAATCCTGTCTTCCTCTTTTTCCACGAGTTCGAGATAACAATGGCCCTTCCGGTTGCTCTTCATATCGGCAATCTCCGCAGTCACCCAGCGGGCATCCGGAAATGCATCTCCAAGAACGGATTTAATGATACCGTTAAGCTCGTGGAGGCTGAGGGCGCCTTTAGTCGTCAGTCCTTCTCCGATCATTATATTTCATTATACTATAAGAGCCATGCGGGTTTAGCTTGATGCGGGTCAAAGAAATCCGTCACAGTCCCCTGGAGATGAGACAGCCTTTAAGGAACATAAAAGGCAAAGACATAATCGAAGCCCCCATCAGGCAAAGGACAAAGAGCGGAAGAGCCAGATAACCGAGAGTTGCGGCACCTATCCATCTCAATTTATCGGCGGCCGCAGCTGAATAAGCGACATCCACTTTTAATGCCTTCACTTCCCTGTAAAGAAGCCAGACAAATATGAGCAGATAAGGCACGAAGAGCAGGGACAATATCGGACCCAGGATCGGGAGTGATCCAATCACGACCGATGCTATCCAGACGAGGAAAAGCCTTAGAAATACTTCGAACCATAGTCCTCTCACATACTCCTTGCTCTTCAGGAGACAGTCCATCCCCTTAACACCCTCAGCAACGAATATGAACTGGGCAAATGCAAACCAGACCGAAAATATAACGCCAGGAATGATAAAGAGCAGAAACCCGCCGGGGATGATATAACCGAGCAGCGATATCAGCCACATGAACGACCATATTACCGCCCCTCCCTGCCGGAGAGCGTCTCTGATCCCAAGAGCCTCGTCCGCCACTGCATAGGTGACCGCAGCCAGTCCCCGCGTGAAAAAAATACTTCCGGCTATCAACCCGGTAACGGCCCCTGCAGCAGGAAGGACTTTACGTCCCCAGTGAAAAACCAAAGAGAGGAGATATCCGGCACCGAGGCAGAAGCCGAAGGCTCCCGCAAGCAAGAGAAAGGAAATTATATAGAGCGCCGTAAGAACGCCTGCACGCCTTTTGTATATTTCCCATGCCCTCCTGAAGAGTTCGCCCGGATCGCTCAGGTCTCCTTTTCCCCCTGCGCCCTCCCCGTTTTCCTCCCCTGCGTCCGCTTTCGGCTTTCCGGTTGCAGGCTGATCCTGCTTATCCTTAAGCTCTCTTAATCTCCGTGCCTTCCAGTTTTCGTATTCTTCCCGGTTTTTAAACTCCGCCATCCAGAACTCCCTGATTAATGAGGCAGGATTTTTTCGGCCTTACATCACCGTATATTTTACACGCCCGATGTGTTTCTTGAATACAAGAAAAAGGATGGCTGTTCACGAATCTGCCGCACTTCCGTCGTCCTGTACTGCGCGTCGGAAAGGCTTTCTCCTCAGACATTTGCCCTGAGCGGCAGGAAATGATGGAAAAGAAGGTGCATTGATCCCGGACTCCGGGTCCGGGGGCTGCAAGTCGCTCACCCCGCTCCCGAGAGCCGGCAAGCCGGTTGGTCTAAACGTATTCTATCGCGACTTCGTAAACAATTGTCGAGTGTCCGCCCGACACGCCTTCGCCGTCACAGCTCAGGTCTCCCTTTGCCTTCTCTTTGCCGTTCTTCACCATCGAAGTTATGACATCTGTGAGATCAAAGCCGCCGTCGATACAGCTCTTGTTCAAACAGTCGACCCTGAAAAGGGCATAGCTGCTCGGAAAGAAATTGACTGTGCGGGGCAAGGCCTTCGCTATTCCTCTCTGGCTGTATATCATGCTGACAGCAATGCTGGCGACCCCGGGGAATACCGTTTCAACAAAGCCCGCGTCAAGTCTCTGTTGCATCCTCTCTTTCCTGGATGTATTCCTTCTGCTGTTCATTGTGTTGTTCATATTTCCCCCGGTGTGAAGCCCCTTCCGGGTGGAAGGGGCTTCGCTCGCTTAATTACAGTTTGACGACGTTGGTCGCCTTGGGGCCCTTAGGGCCTTTTTCCACGTCAAAGCTGACCTAGTCACCTTCGGCAAGGCTCTTAAAGCCGTTGCCCTGGATGGACGTATGGTGGACAAAAACATCGCTTCCGTCTTCACTGGTAATGAAACCGAAGCCCTTGCTGTCGTTAAACCATTTAACGGTTCCTTGTGCCATTTCTCTTACCTCCTTATCTATAAACTCAAATC
>JBJKOV010000460.1:0-11430 GCA_046707105.1 Thermodesulfovibrionales bacterium | reverse complement strand
GTGAAGATTTTTGTATCGTAATAAAGGAATACAGTGTCAGTGTCAGTGATTAGTGCCAGTAAAGAATGAAGCATCTTTTAAAAGCCGGCACTGATGACTGACACTGACACTGTATTATTTGACATGTCACTTTTCCTTCTTTTATCCTATTGTCGGTACGAACCATGAGACTTTTCCCGAGAGAGATAGATTTTTTCGAGATATTCGACAGGGCATCGCTGAATCTCACAAAGGGCGCATCTCTTCTCGTTTCTCTCATGGAGAACTTCGATAATATCGAGGAGAGGGTGAAGGAGATGTACGAGGTGGAACAGGACGGCGACATCCTTACCCACGAGATCATGAAGAAGCTGAACAAGACCTTCATAACGCCGATCGACAGGGAGGACCTGCACGCCCTCGCTTCGAGCCTTGACGACGTCCTGGACCTTATATGGGGCGCAGTGGACAGGCTGCTGGTGTTCAAGGTGAAGGAATCGACAAGGGAAGCTATATCGATGTCCAAAGACCTTCTGGCCACCGTCGAGGTTATACATAAGGCGATCCACAAGCTCAAGGACAAGAACTATTCTCACGTCCAGGAATACTGCATTGAAATCAACAGGCTCGAAAACAGGGTGGACAGGGATTTCAGGGACGCACTCGGACGACTCTTTGACGAGGTCCAGGACCCTGTTCTGATCATAAAATGGAAAGAGATCTACGAACACCTCGAAAACGCGTCTGACAAATGTGAAGACGTCGCCAATGTCCTGGAAGCCATAGTCCTCAAATATGCATAACACCTTTTCCCTGCTCGTCGTCGTAATAGTTCTTTCTACGATCTTTGATTTCATAAACGGTTTTCATGATACGGCAAACGCTATTGCCACGTCGGTTTCAACCAGGGTCCTCTCTCCCAAGGTGGCCGTCGCCATGGCGGCGGTATTGAACATGGTGGGGGCACTCACCGGCACGGCCGTTGCCAAAACGGTAGGGGCAGGACTGGTGGATGCCGCCGTCGTTACCCAGGTTACTGTCATATCAGCACTTCTGGCCGCGATAATATGGGACGTCTTCACCTGGTATTTCGGTCTCCCGACCTCGTCCAGTCACGCCATCCTGTCGGCCCTCGTCGGCGCCGGGGTGGCCACGGCCGGGCCGGGCATCATTATAATGAAAGGAGTTTACAAGATCCTCATCGGTCTGTTTTTTTCTCCCATAGCCGGATTAATCCTGGGTTTTCTTCTGATGCTGCTGCTCTACAGACTGTTCAAGCACGTTTCTCACTCGCGTGTAAACAAGACCTTCAACAGGCTCCAGATAGTGTCGGCTGCCTATATGGCGTTCAGCCACGGCAACAACGACGCCCAGAAAACTATGGGGATAGTCACAATGGCGCTTGTGAGCTATTACAAGCTCCCGACTTTTGATGTGCCGTTGTGGGTTATCGTGCTCTGCGCGTCGGCTATGGCCCTTGGTACCGCTCTGGGAGGCTGGAGGATAATCAAGACGCTCGGGGTGCGGCTCGTAAGCCTGAGGCCCATACACGGATTTGCTGCGGAGGCTGCCGCCGGCACGATCATAGAGATTGCCTCCCGGATCGGCCTGCCCCTCTCGACGACCCATGTAATCTCGTCGACGGTAATGGGAGTGGGGGCCTCAAAGAGATTGTCTGCTGTGAGGTGGGGGATAGGCAGCGATATCGTCGTTGCCTGGATTATTACCCTGCCGGCCTGCGCCGCTCTTGCATGGGGCATCTGCAAGGCGGTGATGTTTCTGACCTGAAAAGACCTCGCATGGATAATCTTCTGGCTGCCCGGAATGGTCCTTCATCACCCGGGATCCGGTCTTCGGCCTGTGGCGTCAGAATGAAGTTTTGATTCCGGCTGATTCGGTTATATAATTGTAATGCGGGTGGAAAATAACTCAATCTTAACGCCGTTGTAACGTTGCTGTAACATTATTGTAACAATAGTAGGGTTATCCTTAACCCATATAATTCATAAATTTTCATTCATCTTTTACGCGATTTCGGAATACTGCAGGTTAATTGAGTCGGGAGTTCGAAAGGAGAAAGCATGAAAACGTTTTCGAAAGTGGCGGTTCTGTGTATAGTGGTACTCTTTTTTTCGACGTCCGAAGGGGCAGAAATCATCAACGGCGCGGGCGCCTCATTCCCCGCCCCGGTTTATCAGGCGTGGGCATACGACTATAACAGGGCTACCGGCGGACGTCTGAACTATCAGTCGATCGGCTCCGGCGGAGGAGTGAGACAGATCACGAGCAGGACGGTGGACTTCGGGGCGTCTGATGCGCCGGTGGAACCACGGACCCTTTCGAAGGAAGGGCTTCTTCAGTTTCCGGCTGTTATCGGAGGAGTGGTGCCTGTTGTCAATATCAGAGGCATCAGACCCGGAGCGATGAAGCTTGACGCCGGTGCTCTCTGCAGGATATTCCTCGGGGAGATCACCTCCTGGAACGACGCAGAGATAAAGAAGCTCAATCCCGGTCTCGCACTCCCGGGCAGCGGAATAACCGTCGTGCACAGATCGGACGGTTCAGGCACAACAGCAATATTCACAAACTATCTGAGTGAAACCTGCCCTGCCTGGAAGTCCAGGGTCGGGATGGGCAAGGCCGTAAGCTGGCCGGTAGGGATAGGCGGCAAGGGCAATGAGGGAGTTGCGAATTATGTGAGGAGGAGACCGAACTCCATCGGCTATGTGGAATTCGCTTATGCGAAACAGAACAAACTTGCCTACAGCCTGCTTAAAAACGCTGCAGGGAACTTTGCGGAGCCGACTTTCGAGTCCTTTGAAGACGCGGCGGCATCCGCACACTTCGACCCCAGAAAGGGTTTCTACCTCTGGCTTACTAACGCGCCCGGAAAGAATTCATGGCCGATAGCAGGGGCGACCTTCATACTCCTGGCGAAGGAGAAGAAAGACGCCAACATGAAGACCGTTAAATTTTTTGACTGGGCATTCAAAAATGGTGATAAACGGGCGAAGGACCTGGTCTATGTGCCACTTCCGCAGTCTCTGAAGGACAAGGTCGGGATGTACTGGAAGTCGCAGGGCCTGTAACAGATCCGCTCATCAGATAAGAGCGGGCCGACAGCGGAATCTCGTTTTGAAGGAGTGCATAATCCTTTGGCTCTACTGCAGAAGAAAAATATTGCAGATTTCTCTTTCTCGATCGTTACAGCTCTCGCCTCTTTCACGGTCGTTCTGCTGATAGCCGGCATACTCGCGGTGCTTCTGCGCGAGTCATGGCCGGCGATACAGAAATTCGGCGTTGTACGGTTTCTCACGTCGACCGAATGGGACCCGGTGAGGAAGTCCTTTGGTGCGGCGACGACGATCTTCGGCACCTTCGTCACAACCGTTATCGCACTTCTGATTGCAATACCGGCTGCGGTGGGTATAGCCATTTTTGTTACAGAGATTTCCCCCAACTTCCTCAAGGGACCCATAGGGATGGCGATAGAACTCCTGGCGGCCATACCAAGCATCATTTACGGAATGTGGGGCCTGTTTGCCCTCGCGCCGATTATGTCCGAGCACATAGAACCAGCGCTTCAGGCCACGGTCGGCAAGCTGCCTCTTGTTGGCATCCTCTTCCAGGGTACGCCTATGGGAATAGACCTCCTCACCGCGAGCGTGATACTGAGCATTATGATAATCCCTTTTACGGCCAGCATTTCCCGTGACTCCTTCCGGCTCACCCCGCCGGTGGTCAAAGAGTCGGCCTATGCCATAGGCGCCACCAGATGGGAGGTAGTAAAGAACGTTGTTCTCCCCTACTCTAAACTCGGGGTCTTCGGGGGCGTGGTGCTTTCCCTCGGAAGGGCCCTCGGCGAGACTATGGCTGTGGCATTTGTTCTCGGCAACAACCACCAGATAACCTCTTCGCTTTTTGATGCGGCGGCGACTATCACCGTAACGCTCGCCAACGAATTTACCGAAGCGGATACGGACATCTACCTCTCGTCCCTATTCTAACTCGCCCTTGTGCTCTTCGTGCTGAGCTTCATTATCCTGGCAATCGCAAAGATCTTTCTTCTCAAGGCGGAGAAAAGATATTCAAGATGAATTACGAGAGGAGAAGGAAGATCGAGAGTTTTATGGCCATGACCCTCAGCACAATGGCTGCTGCTTTCGGGCTCTTCTGGCTGGTCTTTATCCTCGGAGACGTCCTTATCCATGGCATCGGCGCTCTGAAGCCGGGGTTGTTCATGCATGATCCGACCCCGCCCGGAGTCGAGGGGGGCGGTCTGAGGAACGCCTTCGTCGGACAACTGCTGATCACCGTCTGCGCGACTCTTATCGGCATCCCCGTGGGGATACTCGGCGGCACCTTCC
Organism: Thermodesulfovibrionales bacterium; assembly: GCA_046707105.1. Taxonomy (GTDB): domain Bacteria; phylum Nitrospirota; class Thermodesulfovibrionia; order Thermodesulfovibrionales; family UBA6898; genus JARRRD01. The sequence goes on along the minus strand of JBJKOV010000460.1, from coordinate 7,084 downwards.
TCGCGGAATATGCACGCGGCACCCGGTTCGCCAGGGTGATAAGCATACTTTCTGATATAATGGTAAGCGTGCCTACCATAGTTATCGGTACGTTTATTTACGCTATTCTGGTAAAGCCCATGGGGCACTTTAACGGCTGGGCCGGCGCGGTCGCGCTGGCGGTTATCATGATACCAGTCGTACTCAGAACAACGGAGGACATGCTGTCCCTCGTGCCGTGGACGCTCAGGGAGGCGGCCTTCGCCCTGGGGGCTCCGTACTATAAGGTTATTGTACAGGTGGTTTACCGGGGGGCCGCCGCGGGGATCCTCACGGGTATCCTGCTTTCGATCGCGAGGGTGGCCGGAGAGACCGCACCTCTCCTCTTCACGTCTTTCAATAATTCCTTTTATTCGCTCAACATGAACGGACCCATGTCGTCCCTGACAGTTACCATATTCCAGTACGCAATGGGCCCCTATGACGACTGGCATGCCCAGGCATGGGCTGCATCGTTCGTCATTACTTTTTGTATCCTGATTCTGACCATACTGGGCAGGCTGATAGTGAAATGGAGGTATAAGTAGTGCAGGAAGTCGAACTGGAGGCCAGGAACCTCAACTTCTATTACGGGGGGACTGTCCACGCCCTTAAGCAGGTGGACCTCACTGTTTTCAAGAAGGGAATTACTGCCCTGATCGGACCCTCGGGCTGCGGAAAGACCACTCTCCTGAGATGCTTCAACCGGATGCACGACCTCTATCCCCGGAACCGCTATGAGGGCGAGATACTCTTGCGGGGACAGAACATACTTATGGGGGGGATCGACCTCATCAGGCTCAGGAGCAACGTGGGGATGGTCTTCCAGAAACCCACGCCATTCCCCATGACCATATTCGACAATATCGCCTACGGGCTCAGGCTGAAGGGGATCAGAAAGCGGTCCGACCTTTCGGAAAGAGTCGAACATGCGCTGAAAAACGCGGCGATCTGGGATGAAGTCAAGGACAAACTGAATGTGAGTGCTTATGATCTTTCCGGAGGCCAGCAACAGAGGCTCGTCATCGCAAGAGCGCTCGCGGTGGAGCCGGAGGTCCTGCTCTTCGATGAGCCCACCTCAGCCCTGGACCCTATATCCACCGGTAAAATAGAGGACCTTGTTGTAGAGCTGAAGAGGGACGTCACCATTATCATCGTCACGCACAACATGCAGCAGGCCGCGCGCATATCTGACTGGACGGGCTTCATGATGCTGGGGGAGTTGATTGAATTCGACAGAACTGATAAGATGTTCACGGCCCCCACGCAGAAGCTGACTGAAGATTATATTACAGGGAGGTTCGGATAGTGTCCGTCTTTGATGAAGAGCTGATGCATCTCAAGGAGAAGGTGCTGAAGATGGGCGGCATGGTCGAGGAAGCCGTCAAGGATTCGGTGCGCTCTCTGGTTGACCGGGACAGCGAGCTTGCCAGGCGCGTGATAGAAAGGGACCACCAGATAAACGCCCTTGATGTGCAGATCGATGAGGACTCGATCAAGATGATCGCACTGAGGCAGCCGAAGGCCAGCGATTTGCGGTTCATAACCACAGCCATGAAGATAACCACCGACATTGAGAGGATGGGGGACCTCGGGGTCAATATCGCTGAGAGGGCACTCGAATTGAACGAAGAACCCCTGCTGAAGCCCTATGTCGACATACCGCGGATGAGGGAGCTCGCCCAGGGCATGATCAGGGACGCCCTGGACGCCTTTGTGAGAAGGGACAAGAAACTGGCGATGGATGTGATCATGCGGGATGACGAGGTTGATGAACTTAAGCATAACGTCCTCGAGGAACTTGCTTTTTTCATGGTGCAGGATCCTACAACCGTTTCCAGGGCGATGAAGATCAGTTTTATCGCGCAATATCTGGAACGATTCGCCGACCATGCAACCAACATCGCGGAGATGGTCATCTACCTGGTCGAGGGGAAGATCATCAGACACATGGCGCTGCCGGAAGAAAACCGCTGAGAATCACGGATCTCAGAATCTCCCTTCGCACCATAAACCGGGGGAGGTTCGGCTTCCGTCAGTCCTTTTCGAAGAAGACTGCCTGCAAGTCGTTTCCCGGCGAAATTGAAAAATCTGCCCGCGATTTTTTGTCGGGAAGGCGTCAAGACAACCCACCGCTCCTTTTTCCATATACTCCCTTGCGGGCGTTCTCCCTCACTCTCAAAACCTCTCTCAACATGTTCCACGGATCGAGAAAAGGATTAACCTTGCTCTTTTCCCCGTAAAACCATATCACCGGGACTTCAACGGTACGATATCCCCTGAGCCGGGCTATGTAAAGTATTTCAGCATCGAATCCCCATCCGTCGACCGTTCCGACGGTGAAGAGATCTACTGCGGCCTGACGACGGAAACACTTGAACCCGCACTGGGAGTCCTTTACCCCCGGCAGAAGCAGGATCTGAACAACAAGATTGAAGATCCTCCCCATCAGGTGACGGTAAAGAGGCTCGTTGCAGCGCTTTGCGCCCTTTACCTCCCGGGACCCGATTGAGACATCATATCCGTCGCGCAGGAAGGTAAGCAGATTATTAGCTTCTTCTATCGGGACCGCAAGGTCGGCATCGCAGATCAAAAGGTGTTCGCCGGTTGCCGTCAGCATGCCTTTTCGCACCGCAATCCCCTTCCCCCGGCGCTTTTCGTGCAGGTGCCGAACAAATGGATATCGCGAAACGAAATCTTCCACTATTTTCCCCGTCCCGTCAGTGCTCGCGTTGTCTACAACAATGATCTCGACGTCGTAGCGTTGGCCCGCGGCAAACTCTGCAACACGGGCGAGCGTCGCCGGCAGTCTCTCTTCCTCGTTGAATGCCGGGATAACGATCGACAGCAGCGGCTGTCGCTGAGAATTTCCGCTCATATTGGAAGACATTGCCTAACCTCTTCAAAAAAAGATTATTCTTTAAGATCGACCCCGCAAGCAGCTACCCTCACCAAAGTCGCAGAAGCAGACATAGGAAGGTAATGGTTCCTTGTCTTTAATTCCAAGTAAATCTCTGAAGATAGGGAAAACAAAGCTACCCCCCTGAAAAGGGGCTCTTTCAAGTCTTATCTTCAAATTTGCTCCTCTTCTTTTTATGTCCTTTCGCCTGCGGATTAGTCCAATAATAGCAAAAATCTTTGTAAAGAAGAAGAAATGGTCCGGCCGGCGATTGAATGGGCCATAGCAAGCCTGTCAAGCTTCTCCGATAACACCACTTGATCAAGAGACACTACGCTGCCCGGTCGGGGCTACGACTCTGTTACGGATTACGCCGATCAGGTCTATCTGGACCTCTACAACGTCTCCGTCCCTGAGAAAAACGGGGGGTTGTCGTTTAAATCCGACCCCGGAGGGGGTCCCTGTAGCTATAAGATCTCCCGGCTCAAGGGTCATCAGCGAGCTGAGGAAGGCGATAGCCCGGGCAACAGGGAAGATCATGTCGCGCGTGTTTCCGTGCTGGAGTGTGACGCCGTTCACCCGTGTTGTGATCTCCAGATCCTGCGGATCGGGGACGGCCTGGGCCGGGACTATCCAGGGGCCCATCGGTGCAAAGGTATCCAGGGTCTTGCCCGCTGTCCACTGACTGGTCTGAAACTGAATATCACGGGCACTGACATCATTCATGATCGTATAGCCGGCGACACATGTCATCGCATCATGCTCGGACACCCCTTTGCACTTGCGGCCGATGACCACAGCCAGTTCACCTTCATAGTCGACCTCTGTGCTCATAAGCGGCAGGACTATGGCGCTGTATGGACCGCTTAAGGCGTTCCGGAACTTGGCAAAGAACGTGGGGACCCCGGCTGTGCCCATCCGCACTTCTCTGGCATGCTCGGGATAGTTCAGTCCAAGACAGATAATCTTGTCCGGGTCCGGAACCGGCGGTCCGAGTTCGACCTCCCCGAGGGGCATAAGATTGGCACTTCCGTTTTCGAAGGCATCCCGTGCGCGACTGAGGACATCCTCAACGGCGGGTGCTCCGCCCTTGAGCAGGGCGCGCACGGATGAAACGTTCCCGGGAGGAGACGGCGGGCTTAGCGCCGCAACATCTGCAAGCATGGAACCGTGCGCGATTCCGGCCTGCCAGGGGCCTTGTCTTCGGTAGCTGACTATGTACATGGCGTCTCAGCATGTTACTTTACCATAAATCCCATACAGAGCGGAGTCTCCCTCCCTGTTCATATCCGCCGCTTTTGAGATATAATTGACTCTTCGTACATTATTATGAAAGGCGGCTTCTGCCGCTGAGCGAAAAGGGGTCTGCGATAAAACGTTTGCCTGACAAGAAAGGATATTTCGGCGGGTACGGAGGGCGCTTCGTGCCGGAAACGCTGATGCCCGCCCTGGATGAACTTCAAAATGCGTATTATGCCTCCAGGAAGGACAGGGAATTCCAGAAGGAGCTCGCCCACCTCGCAAGGACATATATAGGCAGACCGACGCCACTCTATTTTGCCAAGAGGCTGACCGACTCACTGGGAGGGGCCAAGATCTACCTGAAACGTGAAGACCTTGCTCATACCGGAGCCCACAAGATCAACAATGCCCTGGGGCAGGCCCTCCTGGCAAAGAAAATGGGCAAGAAAAGGCTGGTCGCCGAGACCGGCGCGGGACAGCATGGAGTGGCCACGGCGACAGGGGCCGCCTTTACAGGTCTTGAGTGCGATATCTATATGGGCTCGGACGATGTGGCCCGGCAGTCCCTGAATGTCTTCCGGATGAAGCTGCTCGGGGCCAGGGTCATCGAGGTTTCCGTCGGGTCGAGGACACTGAAGGACGCCATAAACGAGGGGCTCCGGGACTGGACGACGAATGTCAGAAACACCCACTATGTCATGGGTACGGTATTCGGTCCGCACCCGTTCCCTGCGATGGTGAGGGACTTCCAGTCAGTCATCGGAAAAGAGGCGAAAAAACAGATACTGGAAGAGGAGGGAAGGCTGCCCGATTTCCTGATCGCATGCGTGGGAGGCGGTAGCAATGCCATGGGCCTCTTCAATGAATTCCTCGGGGACGAGGGGGTCAGTATGGTAGGCGTTGAAGCCGGGGGAAGGGGTATATCCGGTGGCGAGCACGCCGCGAGGTTTGCCGGCGGGTCGATCGGCGTACTCCAGGGGACCAAGAGCTACCTCCTCCAGGACGAAAATGGGAATGTCCTCGGTACGCATTCCGTATCGGCCGGGCTTGACTATGCCGCCGTTGGACCCGAACACGCCTTTCTCAAAGACTCGGGGAGGGTAAGGTATACCTACGCAACGGACGAAGAGGCGCTGTCGGCCTTCGGACTCCTTTCGAGGACAGAGGGGATTATCCCGGCCCTCGAGTCGGCTCATGCCGTTGCTGAGGCGGTGAGGATGGCCCCGGATCTTTCGAAGGAAAAGATGATAATCGTCAACCTGTCGGGGCGGGGGGACAAAGACGTCCAGCATGTCGCAAGGATCAGGGGAATAGAACTCTGATGTCACGCATCGGCAGGACGTTCGGCAAGATCAGGGAGAAGAACGGCAAGGCCTTTATTCCCTACATCATGGCGGGGGATCCTGACGTGAATAGAAGCAGGGAACTGGTGAAGATGCTTGAGGACAGCGGCGCCGATATTATCGAACTGGGTGTGCCCTTTTCCGATCCCCTTGCCGATGGACCTACTATCCAGAAGGCCGCCCAGCGGGCGCTTGGCGGGGGCATGACACTGAGCGGTGTTATAGGCCTTGTGGCGGACCTGAGGCAGGTCACGCAGATACCTATTATCCTGATGACCTACTATAATCCCGTGTTCAAGTACGGGGAGGAAAGATTTGTTCGTGACGCATCCTCGGCAGGCGTTGACGGAATGATCGTGCCGGACTTGCCTCCGGAGGAGGCTGGCACCATCAGGGGGTGCGCTAAAAAGGAGGACTTGGATACTATTTTTCTCCTGGCTCCGACGTCCACCGAAGAGAGGATCAGGACCGTGGCCAGGGCTTCGACAGGCTTCATATACTACGTATCGATTACGGGCATCACGGGTTCGAAGCTCTCCATGGATGTTTCGATCGAATCGCACATTTCCAGAATCCGGCAGGAAAGCGGGACGCCGGTGGCGGTTGGGTTCGGGATATCCACACCTGAAGAGGCATCGGCTGTCTCGCGGTTTGCCGACGGCGTGATCGTGGGGAGCGCGATCGTGAAGCGGGCCGGAGAGCGGGACGGAGAACTCACGGCCTATCTCAAATCTCTCAGGAGTGCGATCAGCTGAGTTACAGTTATGGCATGGTTTAAGAAAAACAGAGAGCTTAAAGCCGACAAGAAGGTGAAGATCCCGGAAGGGCTCTGGGTGAAGTGCGAGAGCTGCAGGGAGATCATCTACAAGAAGGAGATAGACAGGAATCTGAGGATCTGCCCGAAATGCAATTATCATTTCAGGATCAGCGCCCGGGAAAGGATAAAGCTTCTGGTTGACGACGGCAGTTTTGTCGAGATGGACGACGGGCTGTCTTCGAATGATCCGCTGAACTTCAAGGACAAGATTTCCTACAAGGACAGGATTGCGGAGAACAGGAAAAAAAGCGGACTTCCCGATGCGGTAATTTCCGGAGAGGCCACAATAGGAGGACATGCAGCGGTCATCGCTGTAATGGACTTTTCGTTTATGGGCGGCAGCATGGGGTCTGTCGTGGGGGAGAAGATACTCAGGGCGGCGGAAGCAGCGGCGGAGCTGAAGAGACCGCTTATAACGATAGCGTCTTCAGGCGGGGCGAGGATGCAGGAGGGCATATTTTCCCTGATGCAGATGGCGAGGGTGGCCGCGGCCGTCGCCAGACTGAAAGATGAGGGGATGCTCTACATCTCGATCCTTGCGGACCCCACATTTGGAGGCGTTACCGCGAGTTTTGCCACGCTTGGTGATATCATCATTGCCGAGCCGAAGAGCCTCGTTGGGTTTGCGGGTCCGCGGGTGATCGAACAGACCATCAAACAGCAGCTTCCCGATGATTTCCAGAGAGCGGAATTCCTTCTCGAACACGGCCTTATCGACAAGATCGTTGACAGAAAGAATATGAAGGAGACCGTGGCGAAAGTCAT
>JBJKOV010000459.1:0-4812 GCA_046707105.1 Thermodesulfovibrionales bacterium | reverse complement strand
CTGTCATTCCGGCTTGTCCGGAATCTTTCCGGAAGGATTCCCGACGCGCTATGCTTGCGGGAATGACAATGAAAAATAAACATTCAAATAATAGACGCCCTGCGGTCTCTGCCGCAGGGTTCTTCACAACCGACTGAGATGAGAAAAAAGATCCTTATAAGTATGGGCCTTTTCTCCCTGATATTCCTCGTTGGCGGCGTTTACCTGATCGTAAGCATCGAGACAGCCACCTCGACACTCGACAACCTCATAAAACTTCATCAGATCGAAATAATCCGGGAACACCTCCTGCTGCAGATCAAGCGTGTTCAATCCGACCTCTACCTGAAGAATACACGATACGCCCGCGGGGTCGCCACCGTGGCGACAAACATGAAAAATCTCACGGAAATGTCCAATGTCTGCTTTAACTGCCACCATCCCGAGGCCCTCGAAAGGGAGCTGATAGATGTCAGAGACCACATCGAGCAATACAAGTACAGACTAAGCAGGGTCATAGCGATGAGCGCAAACGACAGCCGGCTTGCGCAGGAGGAAGATGAGGCGTTCCGACTTGGGGAGGACCTCGTTACCAAGGTAAACGATATGGTGCAGTTTGCCAATATGAGGCTGCAGCAGAAGACCCGCGTATCTCTCAAGAAAATAGCCCACATGAAGCTCATCCTTTACGTTTTGGTGCCGCTGGGGCCGTTGCTCGCGCTTGGCATCGGGTTCTTCTTCATAAGGGGCATAACCAGGCCTATAAACTCCGTTCTGGATGCGACCAGGAGTCTTAAGGCGGGCAATCTCGGATATCGGATAGAAGGGCTGAAAGACGAGTTCGGAGAGGTGGCGGCGTCTTTCAACGAGATGGCCCATTCTCTGAACGAACAGATGAACCAGATGCAGAGGGCCGAGCAGATGACGGTTGTGGGCGAGATGGCCGCTTCGATAGCGCACGAGCTCAAGAACCCCCTGACCGGAATAAAGATAGCGCTCCAGATGCTCCTCGAAAACAAAAACCTTTCGGAATCCGAGAGTGAAATAGCGTACGCTTCATTCTCTCAGATCAAGCGGATGGAATCGCTTATCAAGGAAGTGCTGGATTTCGCCCGGCCCAAGAAACCCGAATACAGTAAAACAGACATCAACGCCCTTGTGGAAAAGACGGTTTCCTTTATCGAGGCTGTTTCGTCCCAGTCAAACGGTCATTCTTCAGTCAAGGTGGTAAAATCCATCGGCACGGACATGCCCGAAATCCTTGCAGATCCTATGCAGATACAGCAGGCCGTAATGAACGTTGTGCTGAACGCATACGATGCCATGCCCAACGGTGGCACACTCGGGATAGGCACCGCCCGTGCCGACTCGTCCGTCGTCATTTCGGTATCCGACACGGGCGACGGCATTCCGGAGAAGGAAATGTCAAAGATATTCAAGCCTTTTTTCACAACCAAGATCAAAGGTACAGGCCTCGGACTTCCTATTATAAAAGGAATAGTGGAGCGTCACGGCGGCGTGATTGAGGTAAAAAGCGTTGCAGGAGAAGGTACGACTGTCACCTTGACTCTCCCCCTGACGCAGGAGCGCCCCGTAGATGGTATCGTTAATACCGTGGAGGAACAGGGATAAGATGGCGGGCCGGAGAAAAGATAAGCTGTTTATCGTCGAAGACGATGAACTTCTGTCATTGGTCCTCCTGCAGGGGTTCAAAAAGGAAGGCTATGACGTTGTATCCGACGCCGGACTCGGCGATGTCCTGGAAAAACTGGAAAAGGAGGCCCCCGATATCCTGCTCCTGGATGTCAGTCTGCCGCGTGTAAGCGGCCTGGAGATCCTCGAGGAACTCAGACGCAGGGGAAACAAATTCCCGGTGATAATGCTTACAGCGGACGACACGGCAGAGACGGCGGTAAATGCCCTTAAACTGGGCGCCTATGACTATATAACAAAGCCTTTTGAAATAGAGAAGCTGAAGATCATAGCCAGAAATGCACTTGAATCGGTACAGCTGAAGAGGACTATCGAACAATACAGGGACGATACCGTCAGCAATACCCTCATAGGAAAATCCCCGGCCATGCATCATCTGGTAGAGGACATCAAGAAACTCGCCGAACAACGGGTGCAGAACCTCCTTATTCTGGGTGAAAGTGGCACGGGAAAAGAGCTCGTTTCGCGTGCCATACATAATGCCAGCCCGGCACATGCAAACCCTTTCGTTGCGATCAATTGCGCTGCGCTGCCCCAGGGACTTCTCGAAAGCGAGCTCTTCGGCCATGAAAAGGGTTCTTTTACTGATGCCAAAGGGACAAAGAAAGGCCTGTTTGAGGAAGCGGACGGAGGGACGCTGGTGCTCGATGAAATAGGCGATATGGATATTTCGCTTCAGGCAAAATTACTGAGGGTCCTCGAAAACAGGACAATCCGGCGTATAGGCGGCACAAAGGAGATACCCTTCGACGTGATGGTTATCGCCACCACAAACAGGGACCTCAACGGGTTGCAGAAAGAAGGAAAGTTCCGCCAGGACCTTTTTTACCGGCTAAATATGTTCACACTCAGGATCCCGCCCCTAAGGGAAAGAAAGGAGGACATACCTCTGCTCTCCGATCATTTCTTCACCACTTCACGGAAGGAATTCGGAAGAGTAGACATGCAGTTGGCGCCCGGTGTGATGGAAGTCCTCGTGACCCACTCCTGGCCGGGGAACGTAAGAGAATTGAAAAGCCTCTTTGCAAAGGTCTGTCTTCTGGAAAAGGCGGATATCATACAGCGGGAGCACATCTTTCAGAGGCTGGAGATCGTCCCCGAAAACCTGACGTCTTTATCGGTGGTCCCTGATTCGGGCCTCTGCCTTTACGACGTCGAGAAGAAACTCATTCAGGAAACACTGCAGAAGGCAAAGGGCAATATGAGAAAGGCATCACGGCTTCTCAATATCAGCTACGACACACTCCGCTATCGGATGAAGAAATTCCAGATCAGATAATCTGTTTCTTGGCGTATCCCCCGACACAGGCGTCAAGTATTTCCCTTACTTCCTAAACACTGAACGGGTTTCCTATGAAGTGGAAGGCGCCCTCTTCCAGTGCCCTACTTCGGATGCAATCTGAAAGGTCGGCCGACATGACAACCACCTTCGTTTTGGGAGCGTACGTCCGTATCTCCCTCAGCACGTCGAACCCGCTCACATCGGGCAGATTGATGTCGAGAAATATCGAGTTGAAAGCACGGCTCCCGACCTCCGAGATGGCGTCCTTTCCGTTGTTAACCGCCGTAATGAGCAGGTTATGGGAAGACATCATTTTTTCAAGTCCCCAGCAGGTCAAGTTGTCGTCATCGACTATTAGGACGCTCCTGTTCATTCTCCCCCGTTGCCATTTTTTTCTTTTCATAAGGAGCAATTTGTGTGCCAGAGGTCACAACTCAGTCAAAACAGACCTTCTGAAACAGCAAAGGAGGGAAATTCGCCATGGTACTCTGCTGACAAAAAAGTGAAGCGGCTTCTCGCCGCTTCACTTTTTTGTCTTACTTATGCCTTTTTTGGGGGAACTATTGACGCACGATATTTATGCTGTCACAGACAGAGGCCGAAGGATTGAAAGTTCCATTGACGTTCCTGTCGATGCAAAGATGTAAGGTGTATGTCCCGGCCGGAAGCCCGCTGGAATCACTCAGGAACTCCAGGTTCAGGTTGTTGACCGCCGGCACGCCGGCATCCACCGAAAGCAGCGGGTTCATTTCGGAGGGCGAATTGAACAACACCAGATTGAGCGGAAGACCCGCCCAATAGGCCTTCAAACCGAACCCCTCCAGCCACATGAAGAGTTCGAACTTTGGAGCAGTCTGCCAGTAGACATCCGGATTTATACTTACTGTTGCCCCAAAAGGGTCGTGCCCTGTTACGACCTTGCTGGACGCCCCGTTCTCAAACACGACGACATCAGGCGTAAAAACGGCCACCCTGTTGTTATCGCTGTCGGTGACGTATACATTCTCCGCCTGGTCCACCGAAAGCCCTTCAGGACCCGAAAGGGTACCGTTGTCAATCTGAGAAAGATTACCATCGTCAACGGAGAATTTCTCGACCCTGTTGTTCCCTGTGTCCGAAATATAGACATTTCCGTGGGGACCTACGGCAATGCCATCGGGCGAATTGAACTGCCATTGACCCGTTCCCTGAGACCCGATAGCTCCAAGGAAACTCCCATTCAAATCGAAAGCCTGTATCCTGTTGTTGCCGCTGTCAGCCACCAGGAGAACCGAACCGCCGAATATAGCCAATCCCTTTGGATGATTAAACTGCGCGTCGCAACCGGCTTGCCCGCCGGATCCACTGCAGATACCGGGATCAGGGACTCCGTTTCCTTGCGTCCCCCACTGCTTGACGAGCGCTCCATCGGCACCGAATTTCAATATATTGTCGTGATAGAAATCAGAAATGAACAGGCTGCCGTCGGGGGCAACGGCGACACCATAGTCGATCGTAAACTGCGACGCTGTGCCCACCTCGGTAAAATTGCAGCTGTCCGGAGAACTGAACCTGATTACATCTCCGTTGGGGCCGAACCTTGTCACATAATATACTCCTCCATCCGGAGACACGGCCAGCGCCTGGGGAAGAAACGACTGAAACACGCACTGGTTTGCGTAACTGCCGAACTCGTCGAACTGCACGACGCGGAAGTTCGACTGATCAGCGATGTATACTCTTCCGTCAGGCCCGACAGCAACATCCAGTGGAGCGCTCAACCCGCCAATCTGGTTTCTGAAAGAATAGGATTCCGCACTGGCGCTTTTTCCCATCGCCAGAAAAAGCAGAAGCACTCC
>JBJKOV010000458.1:0-2053 GCA_046707105.1 Thermodesulfovibrionales bacterium | reverse complement strand
CAGGTTCGGGGCCATCGAAAAGCGTGACGGACACATTGTGCTGACCGAAAAATGCAGGGACTGCTGCAAGTGCGTTGAGGCCTGCGGACACGGCATGCTCAGCATAGCCGGGACCGGGTTCACTGTTCTTGTCGGCGGCAAAGAGGGGGCTTCCGTCAGGTTTGGGATACGTTATGCCGACTTTGTGGATGATTTCGAAATCCTTGAGATCGTGGACAGGGTTTTGAACCGTTATAAGGAAATGGCGCGGCTGAAAGAAGGAAGCAACAGGAAAAAGGAGCGCCTCTCCGATGTGATAGAAAGATCGGGCATTGAGTCTTTCATGTAGCAATCCTTCTTTCTCCTGACAGCTTTTTCATCTCACCGGATATCTCAAACCTGGCCGTCATTCTCCTTGCCATCAACGGCTGTCATATCTCCAGAAAATTTGCCGCAGGACACGACTGCCCTGGTGAAGGGGGCCGCACCCTGGTGTGTTAAACTACCGTTAAAGGAGGTTGTCCCTTGTTCCACTGGCTCCGTGACCGTCGCCGCGCCGAGATGCGGAAGCGCCCGTTCCCCCCGGAGTGGGAGACCTTCCTGCGTGCGAACGTGGCTCACTACCGCCTGCTCGACGACGCTGAAAGGACCGAACTGCGCGCGATGATGCAGGTCTTTCTGGAGGAAAAGCACTGGGAGGGCTGCGGCGGGCTCGACCTTACCGATGAGATCCGAGTCACCATTGCGGCCCAGGCGTGCCTGCTTCAGCTGGGACTCCCCCATGACTACTATCGCAATGTGGAGTCGATTCTCGTCTACCCTTCCACCGTAGTGCCTCCCGAGCACCACCCCGGGATATTCGAGATCGTGGACAGCCCGATAGCGCCTCCCGTCCCCGTTCTGGGCCAGGCCTTCTCACGGGGTCCGGTGATACTGGTGTGGGACGCCGTGCTCCACGGGGCGCGCCACCCCGAGCAGGGACATAACGTGGTCTACCACGAGTTCGCCCACAAGCTCGACATGCTCGACGGAGCCGCCGACGGCACCCCGGTCCTGGCCGACCGCGTCCAGTTCGCCGAATGGGTGGCCGTCTGCTCTCACGAATTCCTGAGGCTTCGAAGCCTCGCCGGGAAGGGCGAGAAAACCTTCCTTGACGCCTATGGTGCGACTAGCGAGGCGGAGTTTTTCGCTGTGGCAACCGAGGAGTTTTTCGACCGCCCCATTGCTCTCCGGAAGCATGTCCCCGACCTCTACCGTGTCCTCAGCGCCTACTACCGCCAGGACCCGGCGGAGCGCGCGACGCGCGCATGACCAGTTATGAAAGGGTGATGCCGGGACAGCGAAATGATTAGGTTTAACGGACCAGGCCCCGATCCTGTTGTCACAAGGAAGAATATATTTCTTACAGGCGCTCCTTCCTCCGGTAAGACAACTGTCATAAAGAAGGTAATCGCCGGGCTCGGTCTTCCGGCAAACGGTTTCTATACCGAAGAAGAAAGGGAGGCCGGCAAAAGGACCGGGTTTCTCATGAAGACCCTCGACGGCAGATCTGGCTATCTGGCCCATCAGGACGTACGGTCCGATTATCATATCAGGAGATACGGAGTAAGTATCGAGCATATAGAATCGATGGCGGCCGCCTCCATAATCCCGCGGGGCGAAAACATTATCATCCTCGATGAGATCGACGTGATGTCTGACTGATAACCGCACATTGTTTCGTTGGTTAAATGCGTATAATTCTGGTAGAAATACGGAGTGGGTTAAAAGCCCTGTGCGTACACTATTTCACAGTATGCGGGAGAGTGAATAGAGACAAGAATGTAAGAAACAAGACCCCGTTGGATGACTTACTACAGACAGAAAACCTGTTCTTAAGTCTGAGACGCTCACATGCTGCGTCCACAAAGGCGGAGGTCTGTCTCTTCTGAAATCATACCTGTCTATCTATTAACCCGGCAATCAAATAGTTGAATTTTGTCATTCCGGCTTGTCCGGAATCTTTCTTTGTTCTTACGATATTACGCCGTCCGATCCCCGACAAGCGAGGATGACGGCTTACGGTATTATGTTG
>JBJKOV010000457.1:0-2032 GCA_046707105.1 Thermodesulfovibrionales bacterium | reverse complement strand
GGCCTCTCATGATCGAGATACAGGCCCTCGTTTCACAGTCTAACTTCGGTATGCCGAGAAGAACGACCATCGGCGTGGACTTCAACAGGGTGAACCTGCTCATAGCTGTCCTTGAGAAGAGGGCGGGGATGCATATGGGAGGAATGGACGTGTTTGTTAATGTCGTGGGCGGGCTTAAGATCCCGGAGCCCGCCGTGGACCTGGGCATAATCAGTACCATATCATCGTCCCTCAGGGAGCTCCCGATCCCGGCGGACACCTTTGTGTTTGGCGAGGTGGGTCTCTCAGGAGAGATAAGGGGTGTTGCCCAGGCCGAGGCGAGACTCAGGGAGGCGGCAAAAATCGGTTTCAGGCGCGCTGTGATCCCCGCGGGCAATGCCGAAAAGATCGGGGACCGTCAGGGGCTTGAAGTCGTGGGGGTGGGAGATGTCGAAGAATGTCTTCAAGCTGTTCTTGGCTAGCATTCTGGTGCTCTCTTCCTGTGCGCCCGTAAGGGTAGAAATGCCCTCCTATGCCGGCAAGACCTTCCGGGAGGTCCTCTCCGGCATGCAAAATGTTTCGGATGTTAAAACAAGGTTTTCGATCGTCTTTGTAGATGACGGCAGGGAAAGGAAGGGCGACGCGGCCCTCGACCTGGCGCAAAACGGCGATATGAGCCTTCGCATCTATTCGCTCGGTTTTCTCGCGACGGAACTGTCGTCGAAGGACGGGGTGGTGAGAAGCTCACCCCCCATTGATCCCGGCAAGTATTTTATTCTCACGGAGGGACTGAAGGACTGTTTCTTCTGGTGGAACATGAGTGATCGCAGTTTTACTGATGAGGACGGCCGTTACATCCTTGCCGACGCGCGGCGGACCGTATTGGTAGACAAGAAGACCTACCTGCCCTCCCGGCAGGAAATCCTCTTTGATAATGGACGGGAGGTCGATATTTATTACGACCGGCCGGCGAGAGAGGGAGACAGCTGGTATCAGTCCAGGATCAGGATAGAATACGGGGGATATTCAGCGACGCTCTCGGTCAGCCACATGGAATTTCAGCATCGCTGAGGCAGTTGTCTTGCGGCTTTGCGGAGGACCTGCCCCTTCAGGTTCGAAGGTCTGCCGGCATCCGGTGTCACCGGGGGGCGGGACAGAAGGACAGGGGACCGACGGGGAAATGACGTTCAGTTTTCGAGGCCGAGGTCGATCGCCACGGTTTTTATTACATCGCCGTCGATGACCGGCTTCTTCAAAAGAAACCCGTCGAGGAGGGCGTTGTCGCAGATCGTGTTTATGAGCCGCGGACTGCCCTGCGAGTACTGATATATATGGGGGATCGCAGGCTCCGCGAATATCCGGCGTTCGCAGCCCGCAATCTTAAGCCTGTGGGAGATATAATCGCGGGTGTTGTCTTCCGAGAAGGCCTGCAGCCTTATTCTGACCGCGACCCTCTGCTTGAGTGGCTCGTCAAGGGCGAGCACGCGGTCGAGTTCGGGCAGCCCGAAGAAAATAAAGTTGACCAGCTTGCCCCCGGAACCCTCCATGTTAAGCAATCCCCTGAATTCTTCCATTATCTCTCTTGAATTGAGCATCTGGACTTCGTCCATGAGGACCACCGCCTTCCTGCCCTGCGCCTCGATTTCGTTGAGTCTCCTGTAAATCTCACCCAGCAGCACCAGCTTGTCGTCGCTTGTGTTCCTGACGCCGAGCTGCATTGAGAACTTCTTGAGGAGCCACTCCGAGCTGACAGATGAATGGATGATGACAAGCAATGCCGCTTCGTAGTTTTCTTCGTCGAGTTCTTCCAGCAGTCTTCTTGCAAGGGTGGTCTTACCGGCGCCGATGTTGCCTATCACTACAGCGAGCCCCTTCTTGGTATCTACTGCGTATTTCAGTTTTGTAATAGCCTCCGACTGCTGCGGGCTGTTATAAAAAAACCTGCTTTCCACAACATTCGAAAATGGGTGTTCGCCCAGTTGATAATATTCCAGATAGTCCATCAGAGATATGACACCCTGTTCTTCTTCTCCTTGGGTTTTCCATCGTCTTT
>JBJKOV010000456.1:0-8035 GCA_046707105.1 Thermodesulfovibrionales bacterium | reverse complement strand
AGTAGCTCTAACATTTCGCCCCCTATATACTGACCTTTTTGATGTTGTATCTGCTTGTAATCAGGTCGAAGATCGATTTCGTGCCGACAAGGGCCGTGAACAGGTTAATGGCGACGCCCAGGCTGAGGGTCACAGCGAACCCCTTGATCGGCCCGGTGCCGAACTGAAACAATACTGCTGCAGTGATGAGGGTAGTGACATGGGAATCGAATATCGTCCACCAGGCCTTGTCATAGCCCGAGTCGACGGCCGATCGCGCAGGTTTCCCCGCCCTTATCTCCTCCCTTATCCTCTCGAACATGAGCACGTTTGAGTCAACGGCCATCCCGACGGCGAGGATCACGCCGGCGATGCCGGGCAGAGTGAGAGTGGCATTAAGGAACGCCATGGCGCCGAACAGGAGAATGAGGTTCAGGACCAGGGCAAAGTCCGCGATAAGTCCGGACATCTTGTAATAGATGAACATGAACAGGATCACGGCGAGGGTGCCGATAAAACCGGCTATTTTGCCTGCCTTTATTGAATCGCTCCCAAGCGTGGGGCCTACTGTGACGTTCTGGAGCATCTTAAGCGGCGCCGGGAGTGCACCGGCCCTCAGCACGATGGCAAGGTCCTTGGCCTCATCCATCGAGAAATTACCCGTTATCTGTGCGCTGCCGCCCGAGATCTTCTCCTGGATAACGGGGGCTGAATAAACATTATTGTCGAGTATGATCGCAAGCCTCTTCTTGACGTTTGCCCCTGTTATCTCTTCGAAGCGTTTTGCTCCCTCTGCATTAAAGGATATGGAAACATAAGGCTCTCCAAACCTGGAATCGAGGCTCACCTTTGCCTCACTCAGAGAGTCACCGGTAAGAACGGCTTCCTTTTTTAGAAGAATAGGTGTCTTGGTTGCGATACCTGTTTCCGGGTTAAGCTTCCGCTCAAAAAGAATCTGGTCCCCGGAGGGTATCTTGTCCGCGAACTGTTTCAATACGGAATCCTCATCGCCCGGCTGGATGGACGAAGGCATCTGAGCCGCGACAGGAGACCCGTCATCCACGAGTTTAAACTCCAGCTGCGCGGTCTTGCCGATAAGTTCAATAGCCCTTTCCGGGTCCTTCACCCCCGGAAGCTCCACTACTATCTCGTTTTCGCCCTGACGCTGGATCGAAGGTTCTGCAACTCCAAACTGGTCTATGCGGTTCCTGATTGTTTCGAGTGCCTGGTCTGCAGCGTTGTCCTTTATCTTGGCGGCTTCCTTGTCGGACATCTTCAGAACGAGTTTTTGGCCAGTTGAGACCGTCTCAAGGATCGGATAGTTTGCCCTTATTATGGAAGCGATTTCCGGACTGGAAGGGGATATTTCAATATTGAGGCCATTAACGTTAACATCGGCCTTAATGTTCTTCTTGTCGGCGGCGCTTTTGATCAGGTAGGCGAATCGATTGAGGTTCGTCTGCACGGCCTTGTCGCCCTCCACTTCATATACCAGGTGAAGACCGCCCTGGAGGTCGAGGCCCATCACGATGCCTTTATGAGGCATGGTCTTCTGCCACCAATGAGGCATGTATTTGAACAGAGGCGTATTGGGGAGAAAAAAAACAACCGCTACGATTACCGTAACCCCTATGAGCAGGAACCTCCAGAAAACATTCTTTTTCATGTAACTTCTGAACCTCCGTTTTCTTTATCTATGGCGGAAAATCTCCGGGGAGAGACGACCATCACTCTTCATCCGACTCTCTCACCACGGCAATATAGGACTTCCCGTATTTCACACGCACGTTCTCGGCGATCTTCACAACCACCGTATTAGTGCGTACATCCTCGACAACCCCGTATTCACCTCCGGACGTTATCACTTTATCGCCTTTCTTCAGACTGTCCAGCATGGCTTTATGTTCTTTGGCCCTTTTTTGCTGAGGTCGTATCAGAAGAAAATAAAAAATCACGAATATCAGAATCAGCGGAAGAAAACCGAGCAAACCGCCGCCTTGTCCCTGCCCCCCCTGCGGGTTCGGCCCCATCGCATATGCCAATTCTGCAAACATCTGCCACCTCCCCTTAAAAATAATTAGATACTATACCTTCTTTAGACTTTTTTTATCAAGGCTGGGACGCCGGACGGGAAGAAGGTCCGGGTTATTCCGTTCCACCCGGCATCGGGAATGGCTCAGACATTCGACTATCGGCCGAAGGGTTCAATGCGAAAGCAGAAAGAAATCTCGCATCATGGAATTCCTGAGATTTTTATGAGAAGATTGCGGTGGAGGATGAGCGGCGGAGGATGTATAATATGAGAACACTCCGGAGGGGCGGCTGCAACGTAACCGGACGAAAGGAAAAAGTTTGTGATCTGCAGTGCGCCAAAGGTATAAAAACAGATGACATATTCCGAAGCTATAAAAAACGGGTTCAGGCTGGTCAACAGAAACCTGCAGCTTGTGGCAATCCAGGCAGGTCTGATGATTGTCAACTGCGTAGCCTTCTTCATCATTGTCGGGATTCCTCTCGGCGTTGCCTTCGTAATCTTCGGTCTGGACCTCACAGGGTTCGGGCAGCTGAAACATATACTTGCCACTGTGCAAAACCCTGCCGACCTGCTGTCGAAGTATTTCGGCCTGGTACTGATCGTCCTTATAAGTTTTCTCATCTATATCACCGTATTGACGACTCTGTGGCTGTTCGTCTTCGGCGGCGCCGCAGGCGTTATAGGCAGGGCAATTCTTGAACCTTCCAGAAAATTCACCATGCGGGGTTTTTTCAGTGAAGCAAAGAGGCTCTTCGTCCCCCTTATGTGGTACTCCCTGCTTGTCGGTCTCATTTTCATTGCCGCTGCATTCGTTCTGGGTTTTTTGAGCGGCGGGGTTGCGGTCATCGTATCGGCCGCCAGGAGCCACGACTCGACGCTTGCCCTCTTTCTCGGTATTTTCTTCTCCCTGCTCCTGGCCCTGTTCGGCCTGAGTCTCATCGTCGGTATCCTGGCTGCGGCGGTATACGGCGTGGCGGTTATATTCTTCGGCGGAGAGGGCACGGGAAGGTCCTTCAAAAAGGCTGCCGGCTACCTCTGGAACAACCATGACGCATTCTGGCTGTATGTGCTTCTCCTCTTCGGTTATGCGCTGGCAAGTTTTGTACTGATGCTCGTAGTCTACCCCTTCAACCTCATCCCCTTTGTGGGACCGCTCATCTCTTTCCCGTTCCAGATACTGTCATATGTGATTCAGGGGTACTTCGGCCTGGTAATAATCGGGATCGTCTTCAGTTACTATCATTCGTCTTCCCGGGATACCGGCAAGGCCGCGGAGGATGAAACGGGACCTGCTATCCCTCCCGGCGATGGAAGTTCCACCGGGGCTGAAGATATTTCTCCCTCTCAAGCCGCCGCGCAAGAGACACTTCCCCAGGGGACGGACCGGACTGAACAAACCTGATCTCAAAGGTCTCCTCGAAGGCCTCCCTGATGATTCTCTTGAATTCTTCTTCACTCAGCCGCGGCGCCATCTCCATCACACCGGCAGCCCCGGCATCCATCGCGGTTGTCTCGTCAATTCCGAAAACGCGGCACATCTCTTCCAGGTTGTGGAAATAGGGGATGGACCCCTGCTGGAGCAGTCCGTCGCTCCAGCGCTTCTGGGCGGAACCAATCACTTTCCTGTTGTCCGCCAGAATTTCCCCCACGGAACTCGTTCGAAAACAGAGTGGACTGCCGGCAAGAACAGTCCCCCTTTCCCGCTCATTCCTGGCCTTGCAGGAGATGCCTGTCCTGGCGAGGGCAAGATTGAAGGCGCCGCCGATCCTTCTATAGCTGTCCAGGAGACCTTTTGAAAAAGGACCGCTCTCCGTTCGACAGGAAAAACTGTAGGTCAGCTCCCGGTCATGCAGAACCGCCCGTCCGCCGGTCGGACGCCTGACTATCGGGATGCCCCGCGCGTCGCAGTGAGCAAGGTCTATTCCGGATACGTTCTGGAAACATCCGAGGCTAAGGGAAATACTTTCCCATCCGTAAAACCGCAGCGTCGGCGGCTGGGTCCTTTCTCTCACAGCAGTTGCTATGGCCTCATCCAGCGCCATGTTATAAGAAGCGCAGCAGGGTCCCGAGTCTATCAGCCGCCATTTTTCCCTCATGAAAAATTATAAATGAAAAACCATTCCGTCTGCATTCCCTGTAATATACTAATGAGATCGAAAGTTAAGCGACATTTCCCCTTATTCTGTCATTCCGGAATCTTTCTTTGTTTTCAGAAGGATTCCCGACGCGCTCCGCTTGCGGGAATGACAAATTGGGAGGCTTTACTTATGACCTCCTTAGTATGTAGGAGAACCGGGTTCATGATTTCCATGACAAAAAAAGTCCTGCTCTTCTTTTTGATCTCATCGTTTTGCGTCCCGGGTTCCGGTGCGGCCGATATGCTGCAATACGAAGCACAGGGGGTCGTCGTCCGCTATCCCTCCGCCCTTCACGGCGCCGCGGTGAGGCTGGCCCGCGCCTATCCCGGCATCAAGTCGGACCTCGAGTCAAAACTCGGATGGAAAGTGGATTTTGTGCCCCTCGTCGTCTTGATACGCCGAAATTCGGAATTCCGTGGGAGGGTCCGGAACGACCTTGTGACCGCCTTCGCGGTCCCCGGGCAGGACCTGATTGTCATAGACTACTCGAAAATGGAAAAAACGCCCTTTGACATCGATGCCACGCTGGAGCATGAATTATGTCACCTGCTTCTGCACCGCAGCGTCCAGTCCCCGCCGAAGTGGCTAGACGAAGGCATAGCCCAATGGGCAAGCGGAGGCATCGCCGACATAATAAATCCGGGGGAGAAGAATATCCTGAAACAGAGTTCTTTGTCGGGCAGGCTCATACCTCTGCAGGACCTGTCCGTCTCCTTCCCCGATGAACCGAGGGGATTTCTTCTGGCTTACGAGGAAAGCAAGAGTTTTGTAGAATACATAGCACATGAATACGGCACAGGCAAACTGCGCGACGTTCTGCTTGGCCTGCGGGAGGGGGAGACCCCGGACAAGGCCCTGAGCACTGCCCTGGGGCTCAATCTCGACACTCTTCAGGATGCGTGGAGACGGAACCTCCGCAGAAAATATTCATGGCCCTCCTACCTGGCCGATAACCTTTTCTGGATCCTTTTTTTTGCCGCGGCCCTGGTCACGCTGATCGGCTATATTCAGGCAAAAAAGCGGATGAAGAACTACCGCGACGAGGACGATAAGGATCGCAGCGACGTCGAAATTCACGACGGTGATAAAATGGAGTAGCAGGAGAATAAGACATAACAAACGGGATCGACATACATAGCTTCACCGGCATCTCGGATGACGAGGCCGCGGCGCGTCTTAAGGCGGAAGGATATAACGAGATCCCGTCTTCGAAGAAGCGCAGCGTATTTGAGATAGCGCTGGAAGTTGTTCGGGAACCGATGTTCCTGCTCCTGATTGCCGGCGGAGCGATCTATCTTCTCCTCGGAGACATACGGGAGGCGGCGATGCTGCTTTTCTTTGTCTTCGTTGTCATGGCGATCACCCTTTACCAGGAGAGGAAGACCGAGCGGGCGTTGGAGGCCTTGCGCGACATGTCCAGTCCAAGGGCCCTGGTGATCAGAAACGGCGGGCGGAGGAGAATCCCGGGACGTGAGGTAGTGCGCGACGATCTGATCGTTCTTTCCGAAGGAGACCGCGTGCCGGCAGACGCTGTGCTCGTGCATTGCACCAACCTGTCTGTGGATGAATCCCTGCTGACAGGTGAATCCATGCCCGTGAGGAAGATCGCCTGCAACGGCTCCCCTGAAATGGGGGCTCCGGGGGGAGACGACCTGCCTTTTGTTTATTCCGGGACCCTGGCCGTTCAGGGCATTGGTGTAGCCCGGGTGAAGACTACCGGCATGAACACCGAGTTGGGGAAAATAGGCAGGGCCTTGCAGAGAATAGGGACCGAGGAGACGATGCTCCAGAAGGAGACCGGGCGGCTCGTGGGACGGCTGGCTATGATCGGGCTCTCTCTCTGCGTCCTGGTCGTGGTTCTTTACGGCGCCACGAGGGGCGACTGGATCAAGGGGCTCCTGGCAGGCATCACACTGGCGATGGCCGTCCTTCCGGAGGAGTTTCCGGTGGTGCTCACGGTCTTCCTTGCCATCGGAGCCTGGCGCATTTCACTGAAAAGGGTGCTCACCCGGCGCGTCCCGGCCGTGGAGATGCTCGGTTCTGCGACAGTCCTGTGCGTAGACAAGACCGGGACTCTCACCCTGAACCGTATGTCTGTGAGCAAGGTGTTTGCCGGAGGCGATTTTTACAAAATCGACGGAACTTCTTCTGCCATTCCCGAGGATGTCCACAAGATCGTAGAATTCGCCATACTGGCCAGCCAGACAAACCCCTTCGACCCGATGGAAAAGGCTCTCCATGAACTGGGCAAATGCTGCCTCGCCAACACCGAGCACCTTCATGAGAACTGGACCCTCGTGCAGGAATACCCGCTTTCACAGAACCTGCTTTCCATGTCACGCGTCTGGAAGTCGCCGGACAGCAGAAAGTATGTCATCGCAGCCAAGGGAGCGCCTGAGGCGATAGCGGACATCTGCCATCTGGACGATGAAGCGACGGCGGACCTGCAGCAGCGCATCAACTCCATGGCCGCCGAAGGGCTGAGGGTGATAGGGGTGGCAGGGGCCGGATTTACCGAGGCCGAACTCCCGGGCGGGCAGCACGACTTCACCTTTGAGTTCCTTGGACTTGTCGGCCTCGCAGACCCGGTCCGCCCGGGTGTCAGAGAAGCGGTGGCGGAGTGCCACAAAGCCGGCATCAGGATTGTCATGATCACGGGGGACTATCCCGTCACCGCACAGAACATAGCGGGGCAGATAGGATTGGGACAGACCGACCGGATCATCACGGGTCATGACCTGGACAGAATGGATGACGCAGAACTGAGGGAACGCATCAAGACAGCCGATATCTTTGCCAGGGTCGTACCCGAACAAAAGCTGCGTATTGTAGACGCCCTGAAGGCCAACGGCGAGGTCGTGGCCATGACCGGGGACGGCGTAAACGATGCCGCGGCCCTGAAGTCGGCCCACATCGGCATAGCCATGGGAGGCCGCGGGACCGACGTGGCCCGCGAGGCGTCGGACATTGTATTGCTTGATGATGATTTTTCTTCCATCGTGCAGGCCGTGAGGATGGGGAGGAGGATATTCGACAATCTAAAAAAGGCGATGGCGTATATCTTTGCAGTCCATGTCCCCATCGCAGGGATGTCCCTGCTGCCGGTACTCTTCAACTGGCCGCTCGTACTGATGCCTGTACACATAGTGTTTCTCGAACTGATAATCGATCCGGCCTGTTCGGTAGTGTTTGAAGCAGAGGCCGAGGAGGAAGGGTTGATGGACAGGCCCCCGCGGGACCTCACCAGACCTCTCTTCGACAGGCGTACCATAGGGGTCAGTCTCCTCCAGGGCTTAAGCGTGCTGATTATCGTTCTGGGTGTTTTTGCCGTATCGCTCTACCGTGGACAGGGTGAACTCGACGCCCGGGCCCTCAGCTTTACCACCCTCATCATTGCGAATCTCGGCCTGATATTCACAAACCGCTCCTGGTCCCGTACGATCCTCGATACCCTGCGCTCCCCTAACGCCGCCCTCTGGTGGGTTGCCGGCAGCGCACTTTTCTTCCTCGGGGCAGTACTCTACGTGCCTTTCCTCAGGGGGCTGTTTCACTTCAGCAGGTTACACTTTATGGACATATCCCTGTGTCTTGCAGCAGGGCTGGTGAGCATAGTCTGGTTCGAGGTATTCAAGATATTCAACGGGAAGAAAAGAAAGCCTCAGGCGCGCGTGGGCTGAAGGGCAAGAATGACAAGAAAAGCGGTTTTTTTCACCTCGCCTGAAGTAAAACTGCTAAAAGACTGTTTTGTTTTTTTTTGCTTCAGGTCTTTCAGCCGCTGGAGCAACCACGCCAAGAATGAAAACCAACCGGGCTTATCATCGGTCGGCTGGAAAGTTTTGTTATCTGCCCGTCGTCTGTTGGTAGTCCAGTCCCAGTTTTGAAG
>JBJKOV010000455.1:0-3543 GCA_046707105.1 Thermodesulfovibrionales bacterium | reverse complement strand
TGATAATCTAATCGCGGGGGTAAAGTACTATGGAAACAAGTGAACTGCAAGACAAGATTTTCGCCTTCGTAGAAGCAGCAAAGGGTAAGAAGAAATTAAAAGAGAAAGACATCATCAAGGGTGTGTCGGCGGAGCAGAATCTGCAGGCCGATGAAGTCAAGAAGGCCATGAGGGGCATGATTGACGTTGGAAGACTCATGTACTCCTATGGCGGAGGCGCAAGCTCCGTCGAGATTCCGAGCGACGAATATCTGAGAGAAAAGGGTCTCATAAAATATTTGGCAGCAGCGTTAGTCGAACTTAAGGCAACGGATGGCCCCAGCCCCTCCGTTGCCTTATTAATTCCCCCCCGGGAAGCGTAGATCTGCGCTTGGGATCATCCTGATAAATTACACGGCTTAGTGCGTTCAACGTTTTAGGAACAGTCGGTTCCCGACTGCTACCACCGGGAATGACGACAAGCGGATTTCTTTCAAAAGTCATATGTATAAAGACTGAGGCCGAAGTGCAATGGCTTCCCACCCGCCCCTTGATTACGGCAGAATGCCCGAAAGATGCGATAAAGTTGATAATATTCCGGAAGTCGGTCAAAATAAAAGTTCAGTGCGTGCGTCAGAAATTGCTGAGCGGGAGAATTCAGGGTGAAAACTTCTTACCCAAGACTGGTAATCGCCGGTTTGCGGGGCGGGTCAGGGAAAACAACGGTTTCCCTCGGCCTGATAGCGGCCTGGCGAAGAAAAGGCCTGAATGTTGCAGCATACAAAAAAGGGCCTGACTACATCGATGCTGGCTGGCTTTCGTCGGCGTCGGGTCGCCCATGTTATAATCTGGACCCCTTCCTTATCGGCAGGGAAAAGCTGATCACTTCATTCAGGGAACATTTCGGAGGGGCCGATTGCGCCGTCATAGAGGGCAACCGGGGACTCTATGATGGAATGGACTCGGCCGGCACTTACAGTACCGCCGAGCTTGCGAAGACCCTCAGGTCCCCCGTACTCCTGATACTTGATTGTACAAAGACCACAAGGACCGCTGCCGCTATGGTCCTCGGCATGAAGAAATTCGACCGGAGGGTTAAAATCTGCGGCGTTGTGTTGAACAGGATCGCCGGAACCAGACATGAGAGAATCGTACGAGAGTCGATAGAGACATATTGCGGCGTCCCGGAATTCGGGGCCATTCCGAAACTGAAGTCGGATTTCTTGTCCGAGAGGCATATGGGGCTGACGCCTTTTCAGGAACATCCGGAGGTGGAAAAAGCGTTTTCTTTCGCGGCGGATATTGCCTCGAAATATATTGATCTCGCCGGAATCCGGGAAGTTGCGGAAGGGGCGGACGGTCCGGGCGGAGGACGTGTGACGGGACGCGGGACGAAAGGGGAAAAGGAAGAAAGCGACAAGGGACCAATCTCGTTGTCGCATGCTCGCCTGCCGTCGCCCCATGTGACGATAGGGATCATAAGAGATTCGGCCTTTCAGTTCTATTATCCCGAAAATTTCGAAGAGCTTGAAAAAAGGGGAGCCAGACTGATCGAACTAAGCGCCCTGACCGAGCGTAAACTTCCCGAGATCGATGCTCTCTACATAGGGGGAGGGTTCCCGGAGACACATGCGGTGGCACTCGCAAGGAACACCGCTTTCAGAAGGTCGGTCAGGGAGGCGGTGGAGAAAGGTCTGCCGGTATACGCTGAGTGCGGCGGTTTAATGTATCTCGGGAGCGCCCTCCGGATTGACAACAGGACCTATCCGATGGCTGGTATTTTCCCCGTGGTTTTTGGCCTCGAAAAAAGACCGCAGGCGCACGGCTATACGGTTGTCGAAATAAGGAGACGCAATCCGTTCTATGCGCGTGGTATTGTCTTGAAGGGACACGAATTCCATTATTCCAGGGTCATCGACTATCGACATAAGAAGGGAGTGACTTTTTCCTTCGAGATGAAGCGCGGGCAGGGTTTGATTGAAGGCAGGGACGGCATATGCTATAAGAATGTCCTCGCTACTTATACCCATCTGCATGCCTATGGTGCGCCGCAGTGGGCTGACGGCCTTCTTCAGCGGGCGGGACGTTACAAGGAGGAAAGATCCAGGAATGTTAAAAAAAGAAGGGGTAGTAAAGGCACTGCAGGAAAAAAATTACGCGGCTCTAGGTGAGGCGGCCCGGACGGGTCGCGGCATATTCCGCGTCCTGATTTCCCTCTCTTACGACAAAAAGTCCGTCATCAGCTGGAGGGCGATAGAGGCCGTGGGACTGGCGGCGGGTCATATGGCTGCGAGAGACCCCGAGGCGGTGAGAAATCTGGCACAGCGCCTCTTGTGGATGATGCGGGATGAGTCGGGGAACAATCCCTGGAGCGTTCCCGAGATGCTGGGCGAGATAGTGATAAACAGCGCCGGCCTGCTTGCCGATCTGCCTCCCATAATTGCGTCGTTCCACGATGAGGAGATGCTGCGGCCCGGCGTTCTCAGGGCCCTCGTAAGGATCGCCGGGTCAAGGCCGGACCTGGTGACTGCATCGTTCGCCCTTGTTGAAATGTATCTTAACGACAGTAATCCGGCTGTACGCACATATGCTGTGATGTTGGGCGGGCGTTTACACCTTACGGAACTACTGCGCGCGATTGAGCCACTGACGAAAGACGATTCTGCCGTTACCGTGTACGAGGGGGGAGATCTTGTGGCAACAACGGTAGGGGAAAAGGCCTCGGAAGCTGTTATACTATTGCGAAACAAATGAAAGAAGAGAGGATGACGTGCGATGCTCGAATGCCCTTTTTGCAGAAGGCCGGTCGGAGAACCGCAGGAGATAATGTCCCGCTTTGGATCTACTTTCAGCGGGGGGAAGTGCGACTGTGGTGCGGTGTACGTGTATGACGAGTCAGGTCATCATATGGGCGATGCCTATGTCGACGCCTTGGGGTTCGCTTTCGATGATGATCTTGACAAGGCATGGAGCTATACCCCCGGCGAAGATTATGAAATCGTAGAACTGACTTATGACAAGAGAAGGAACAGATTTGTACGGGATATCGAGTCGGGCCGCGGCAGGCCCATGCCTGTTTTCCTGTTCCTGCTGGCCAAAAAAGAATCCGGCAGAGATGGAAAAGACTGATAAGAAATGAGGGCAGGCAAAGTAAATAAGCTATCATGATTGACAGATAAGTTTTTTTTATTTGACCAACCGTGTGCATGTGTATTACCTTTTATAGTTCGAATAATTCTGGCAGAGGAAAATCTGATCCAAATTACAGTAAACCTTAAGAGTTGTATTGTTGGGAATTAATCCCTGCAAGAATCAAAAAATCATTTAGAAGAAAGGGGGAAGGAAAAATGCCTACTATGGAGTTTCAGGGAAAACAGATTGAAGTCGATGAAGACGGCTATCTCTTGAATCTTGACGACTGGACCAAGGATCTCGCTGGCGAGCTTGCCAAACAGGACGGAATGGAGCTTACCGACGCTCACTGGGAAGTCATCACTTTTCTGAGGGACTACTACAAACAGTATCAGATCGCCCCGATGATAAAGATCCTGGTAAAAGAAATCG
>JBJKOV010000454.1:0-7466 GCA_046707105.1 Thermodesulfovibrionales bacterium | reverse complement strand
TCAAGGTTAAAGAGCAATACTCCCTCCTCGGTCCGTATGACTTTGCAAGTATCGTGGATGCCAAGGACAACGAAACTATTATGAAGATGTCGGTGGAAATCGGCGCAAGGGGTTCTGTCCAGCTCTTCAGCCTTGCAGCCATGCCTGTTGCAGATTTCGTCAAGAAACTTAAGTAGACGCCGCGTTGCATAAAGGAGAGGGCGGGCTTATGCAACTGTTAGGCGGAGTCTTTGTATGGATTAGTTGTTTACATCCGTTCGCCCGTCATTCCGGCTTGTCCGGAATCTTTCCGGTCGCTTTACAGTAAAGATTCCCGGCCTGTCTGCCGGCTGGCGTGCTACACTTGGGGGGGGGGAATGATGACGGCTAAAGAACACTCGAAACATATGTAGAGATGTGAATAAGCAGTGGGGGCACTGCGGAGAAAAAACGCCTTTTACCCGTAGAATCATTGACAAAAAAAGGGGAATAGTGTTTAATAGTTTAATTTCTTAGTAACGACTATAAAAAGGATGAAATAAGGAGGAAGACATGAGTGTTAAGGCAGACGTAGTACTGGATACCAAGGGGATGAATTGCCCCATGCCGGTGTTGAAGACCAAGAAGGCAATAGACGGTTTGCAGTCGGGACAGGTGCTTGAGGTTATCTCGACCGACCCCGGCTCGAAATCCGATATCCCGGCCCTGCTGAAGAGGCTTGGACACGAACTCCTGGAGACCAAGGAAGAGGGAAAAGTCATAGAATTCTATATCAAGAAGAAATAGCGGCCGCGATTACATCAGTCACAGAAAAGCCGGAAATTCCGGCTTTTTTTGTCCCCGGGCTCAGGTAAGACCTGATTATTATTACACCCTGCAGTCTCTGCCCGAGCTCCGAATTTCTGTCATTCCGGCTTGTCCGGAATCTTTCCGAAGGTTTTACAAAAGGATTCCGGGCAAGCCGGGATGACAAGCAAACGGCACAAATGACGACCTGATAAACAGAGCCTAAATAATAGAGCTCTGCAGTCTCTGCCGCAGGCTTATTCAGTTGACAGGTGGCTCATCATACTGTTTTAATAAATCGCTATGATCGAAAAGACCGATAAAATATGGATGGACGGCGGCTTTGTAGCATGGGACGACGCAAACGTCCATGTCCTCACTCACACCCTTCATTACGGCCTCGGGGTGTTCGAGGGCATACGCTGTTACAAGACGACGAAGGGATCGGCGATCTTCCGCCTTGATGAGCACATCAAGCGGCTTTTCGACTCCGCCCACATTTTTGGACTTGAAATTCCTTTTTCCGAAGAAGAGATTAAGTCGGCGATCATTGAAACGGTGAAGGTCAACGGACTGAAAGAATGCTACATCAGGCCGCTGGTGTTTATCGGTCATGGGTCGATGGGCGTAAGTCCGAAGGACAACCCTATCCGCGTCGTCATAGCTGCGTGGCCATGGGGCGCATATCTCGGCGAAGATGGACTTACGAAGGGTATCCGGATCAAAGTATCGTCCTTTGCCCGCCATCATGTGAATGTGGACATGACCAGGGCAAAGGTGTGCGGCTACTATGTGAATTCGCAGCTGGCCAAGGCGGAGGCGCTCATGTGCGGCTGCGACGAAGCCCTGCTCCTCGATACGGAGGGATATGTGTCTGAGGGCAGCGGGGAAAATATATTCATTGTCAGAAATAACCAGATGAAGACGACCCCTCTGACCACTGTCCTGGAAGGGATTACCAGAGACAGCATTATGCGCATAGCAGGGGATATCGGAATAACGCTGAAGGAAGAGAGGTTTACGCGGGATGAAGTTTATATCTGCGATGAGGCTTTTTTCAGCGGTACGGCGGCCGAGATCACCCCTATCAGAGAGGTTGACGGAAGGACCATAGGCAACGGGCTGCGAGGCGCTATCACAGAGAAGCTGCAGTCGATCTTCTTCGACGCTGTGAAGGGGAAGAACAGCAGATATGAATCATGGCTGACAAGGATCTGAAGAGAAGTTAATTAGAGAATAATAAAAAGGCCCGGGAAACCGGGCCTTTTTATTGAAAAAGTATTTTCAGAACGTCACTTCTTATGGCACTTTGTGCAACTGCCCTTAACGCTGAACGCCTTTTCTCCGTTATGGCATGTGCCGCATTCTTTGCCTTCACGCATGGCTGCCATGGTAAGGGCCGTTTTCTTCATCGGAAAGATCTTTGTGTGGCAGTCGTTGCATTTGAAACCCTTGTCTGCGTGTATCTGCCCGCTGAAGGTAACATTACCCATTGCGGCATTTTCAAATACAACTGTCTTTCCCGGCGGTACTGCAAAAGCGGTGGCTACAAAAGCGAGAGCTACGATGAATGACAGAAGTAATACCTTTATCTTCATTTCTTCACCTCCTTTCGTATGCAAAATTTATTCCATCCTGATAAACAGGCGATACGCTGTTAGCGGCTTCTGCTCTATAAAAAAAGAGCCAGACTATAAGAATATAATAGAAAAGAAGGTTGCTGTCAAGAAAAAATTGCGGAAGATCGAAATCAGTCGTTACATTGCTTTCTTAAATTATAACATGTTAAAATTTCACAAAAATCGGGAGAAATTAAGATGGTTGAAGATATTCCCATAGGCCTGACATTTGATGACGTGCTGCTGGTTCCGGCAAAGTCGGAGGTGCATCCTCAGGGTGTCGACGTTAGTACGAATCTGACCAGAAACATAAAGATCAACATCCCCATTCTGAGTTCGGCAATGGACACTGTTACCGAAGCCGCGATGGCTATAGCGGTGGCCAGAGAAGGCGGGATCGGGATCATCCATCGTGCCATGTCTCCCGAGAGGCAGGCGCTGGAAGTCGACAAGGTCAAGAAGTCCGAAAGTGGGATGATAATCGATCCCATAACTATTTCGCCTGACGCGCGCATATCTCAGGCGATGGCCCTGATGGAGAGGTACAAGATCTCAGGTGTGCCGGTCACCCTGAGCGGTAAGCTGATCGGGATTCTTACAAACAGGGACCTGAGATTTGAAACGAAGGTAAACAAGAGAGTGTCTGAGGTGATGACGAAGGAACGGTTGGTTACGGCATCAGTCGGCACGACTCTGGACGATGCGAAGGCCCTGTTAAACCAGTACAAGATTGAAAAGCTGCCGATTGTCGATAAGGATTTCAACCTGAAGGGGCTTATTACCATTAAGGATATCGAAAAACGCAGGAAATATCCGAATTCCTGCAAGGACAGGCACGGGCGCCTGATGGTTGGCGCGGCGGTCGGGACGGCTGATGATACCCTTGATCGGGTGGAGATGCTTATCAATGCCGGCGTTGATGTTCTGGTGATCGACACCGCTCATGGACATTCAAAACCGGTTATTTCGACACTCAAGAAGATAAAGAAGCAATATGTGATAGACGTGATAGCCGGGAATGTTGCAACTGCCGGAGGGACCGGCGATCTCATAAAGGCGGGCGCCGATGCGGTAAAAGTGGGAATCGGTCCCGGATCGATTTGTACCACGAGGATAATTGCAGGCGCAGGAGTGCCGCAGATGACCGCTATCAGGGAATGCTATTCAGTCGCCAGGAAGAATGGGGTTCCCCTGATAGCCGACGGCGGCATCAAATACTCGGGTGATATAGCCAAGGCCCTGGCTGCCGGGGCGAGTTCCGTCATGGTTGGGAGCCTGTTCGCCGGCACGGACGAGTCGCCTGGTGAGACTGTTCTATATCAGGGCAGGAGCTACAAGGTTTACAGGGGCATGGGATCGATCGGGGCGATGGAGCAGGGGGCCAAGGATCGCTACGCGCAGGAGGGCGTCGAGACAAAGAAACTTGTTCCCGAGGGGGTGGAGGGCAGGGTGCCCCACAAGGGTTCTCTGTCGCAGAGCGTCCATCAACTTCTCGGAGGACTCCGTTCGGGCATGGGATACTGCGGGGCGGCAACTCTCGCCGAACTCAGAAGGAAAGCAAAATTCATCCGGATCACAAATGCAGGCTTGAGGGAAAGTCACGTGCATGACGTTATCATAACAAAGGAAGCTCCCAACTACAGGCCGGAGTGGTAATAGCGTTACGCTCATCTTTTTTTGAGAAGACCCTGTCAGCGCCGGCCGGAAATCCCTTCAGTGGCTCCCGACCGGTGAAGCTGGAGGCCAGCCGTGTCGGACGTTCCTCGCAGGGCCTTTTTCGCGGGCGGTTATCGCAGGACAAGAAAAGGAGATTGTTGATCGACTATGCATGAAGACAGGATTCTGGTATTAGACTTCGGCTCGCAGTATACGCAGCTCATTGCCAGGAGAGTGAGGGACAGCAAGGTCTATTCCGAGATATACCCCTTCAACGCACCTATCGAAAAGATAAAGTCATTTGCGCCCAGGGGTATCATTCTCTCCGGGGGCCCGTCAAGTGTGTATGCCCCTCAGGCCCCTCTCCCCGATATGAGCATATTCAGCCTGGGCGTACCTGTTTTGGGCATCTGCTACGGGATGCAGGTGATGGCCCACCGTCTGGGGGGCGAAGTGGCGAAGGCTGCGAAGAGGGAATACGGCAGCGCCGAATTGGTGATAGATGACGATTCCGACCTGCTGTGGGGCATTTCCGGGGAGACGAAGGTCTGGATGAGTCACGGCGACAGGATCGAAAAACTTCCGGAGGGTTTTGCAGTTTCGGGACATACTGAAAACTCGCCTGTGGCGGTGATGGCTGACAAGGGAAGGAGATTTTATGCCCTCCAGTTTCATCCGGAGGTTGTCCACACCGCGGAAGGCTCGAGGATACTGGATAATTTCGTGCACGGTATTTGCGGGTGCGGGCATACATGGGAGATGGCCTCCTTCATAGACTGGTCTGTCGAAGATATCCGCTCAAGTGCCCGGGGCAAGAAGGTTATATGCGCCCTGAGCGGCGGTGTCGATTCTTCGGTGGTCGCGCTTCTCGTACACAAAGCGGTCGGCGACGACCTAACGTGCATCTTCGTCGATAATGGTCTGCTGAGAAAGGGGGAGGCGGAGAAGGTAAGGCGGACATTTGAGGTCCACTTTCGCATGAGGGTTATCCATATAGATGCAAGGAAGAGATTTCTCGAAAAGCTCAGCGGCGTTGCGGAACCTGAAAAGAAGCGCAAGATTATCGGTAATGAATTTATCGCTGTCTTCGAGGAAGAGGCCAGAAAGATAGAGGACGCGGAATTCCTTGCTCAGGGGACTCTCTATCCGGACGTGATCGAAAGCGTTTCCTTCAAAGGGCCATCGGCTGTCATCAAGAGTCATCATAACGTGGGAGGGCTTCCCGAGGTCATGAAACTGAAGCTGATCGAACCTCTCAGGGAGCTGTTCAAGGATGAGGTGAGGATCCTTGGAAAGGAACTGGGACTTTCCGAAGATATATGCTGGAGACATCCATTCCCGGGTCCGGGGCTGGCTATACGCTGTATCGGGGACGTTACCGGGGAGAGGCTGGAGATTCTGAGAGAGGCGGATGCTATAGTCCTCGAAGAGATAAAGGCGGCGGGATTGTACAGGGCTATATGGCAGGCCTTCGCGGTTATCCTTCCGATAAAGAGTGTCGGTGTCATGGGCGACGAAAGGACTTATGAGAACGTTGTGGCGGTAAGGGCCGTAACAAGCCTCGACGGAATGACCGCCGACTGGGCCCGTATACCCGACGACGTGCTGGGAAGAATTTCGAACAGGATAATTAATGAGGTGAAGGGGGTAAACAGGGTGGTATATGATGTTACATCCAAACCCCCCGGAACCATAGAATGGGAATGAGGGCGGCTTCCCGGAGAATTTCAGGACGTTGCACAGAGGGACGGCGGGTATGCATAAAAAGCCCATATATGACGGCAGAATTTATTCTGCTCACGGAAACCGGGACGCGTCGCAGGGTTGCAGAACGTGGACATCGCCGCATACCTGAGAGATAAGAAGGAACTCGTCGATTCCTTTTTCCGGGATTATTTCAAAAAACCGGGCAGGCCGTCCATCCTCCATGAGGCTATGCTGTACTCTCTCTTCGCGGGAGGCAAAAGGTTGAGGCCGATACTCGCCATGGCATCATACGAGGCCTGCGGAGGCAGCGCTTCGGACATAGTTCCTTATGCCGCCACTCTTGAACTCATCCATACTTATTCTCTCATCCACGACGACCTGCCGGCGATGGACAACGACGATCTCAGGCGGGGGAAGCCGACGAACCACAAGGTATACGGTGAAGCCATGGCCATACTTGCCGGAGATGCGCTGCTGACGGAGGCCTTCTGTATCTTGTCCGACCCCGGATTCGCGCGGGGAATACCGGAGGCAAATCTCCTGAGGGCCTCATCTGAGATAGCGGCCGCGTCGGGATGCAGGGGAATGGTGGCGGGACAGGCGCAGGACATAATATCGGAAAACGGGGAACCCGACGACGAGGTGCTGCGGTTTATCCACTCCCATAAAACGGCGTCTCTTATCCGGGCCTCCGTTAAGACCGGTCCCCTGCTGTTCGGCAGCGAGGTGGGGGCGGTCGAATCCCTGGCGCTTTACGGATACAAGATCGGACTTGCCTTTCAGGTGATAGATGATATATTGGATATCGAGGGGGACGAGAAGGAGACAGGAAAGCCGGTGGGCTCGGATGAGAGGATCAACAAGATGACTTATCCGAGGCTGTATGGCGTGGAAAGGTCCCGTGCAATGGCCGGGGACCTCATTTCGCAGGCCCTGTCCGCTCTCGATGCATTCAGCGTCGATGCCGACCCGCTCAGGGAAATCGCCCGTTATTTGCTCAAAAGGAGAAGCTGATGTTTCTTGAAAGGATAAATTCGCCGGCCGATCTGAAGGCGCTTAATGCCGAGGAACTGAAAGTCCTTGCCGGAGAGCTCCGGGATCAGATAATCCATACTGTTTCCATCAACGGAGGTCATCTCGCTTCCAATCTCGGGGTGGTTGAACTTACCATAGCCCTCCACCGTGTATTCAATTCTCCGGACGATAAGATAGTATGGGATGTGGGACATCAGTCATACAGTCACAAGCTTCTCACTGGAAGGAGGGAGAGGTTTTCGACGATCAGAAAAGAAAACGGGATCTCGGGTTTTCCCAGGATGTCGGAGAGCGAATACGACGCATTCGGCACCGGCCATAGTTCGACCTCCATATCGGCGGCGCTCGGAATCGCCGAAGGCCGCGACAGGCAGGGGGAGAACTTTAAGGTGATTGCCGTTATAGGCGATGGGGCGATGACGGCCGGCCTGGCCTTCGAAGGCCTCAACCACGCCGGACATCTCAAGAAGGACTTAATTGTAATACTGAACGACAACGAAATGTCAATATCGAAGAATGTCGGCGCACTCTCCGCATATATGAACAGGATACTTACGGGTGAATTTTACCGGAGGTTCAAGAAGGAAACGAAGTCCTTTCTTGAAGGGATCCCGAGGTTCGGAGGACCGGTTGCAAAAATGGCCCAGAAGGCGGAAGGGACGCTTAAGGGCCTTATCCTTCCCG
>JBJKOV010000453.1:0-5259 GCA_046707105.1 Thermodesulfovibrionales bacterium | reverse complement strand
CCAACGTACAAAGTAGGTCTTGAATTCGCCATGATATATACCGTAAAAGTATATTCCCTCACGCAGTCAGTATATCAGAAAGATTCCGGACAAGCCGGAATGACAGCCAGGAGGCGGCGCATCAAATTAACCTACGTACCCACACGCTTACGCGAAGACCCCTTTTTTCTTCAAGGTATAGCCAGTATGTTATCCGATAATCACCTCCCTGATTCTACAAAGACCACGAAGATCGTCAGGTAACGTGCTGCGACTGGGGTCTGACTTGACTATTGATATTCTCTCTCAAAGCGATCGGGATATTTAATATTTCTTCGATGTCTTACAATAGTTTATTGCGGCCGTATATTGAAAGTCTTCCTGCCATGAATGCGATACGCGCTGAATCCTCTGAGATCCAGGGTAAGCATCTCGCTAATCCCCGTCTCTTCCGCAAGGACTACAAGCGTAGCATCAGCAAAATCCATCGGCACGTCTTTATATTTTTCCATCAAGACAACAGCCCTTGACAGGCTTTCCAATGATTGGGGGACGAGAGTGGCGCCCCCTTTCAGGATAAATTCAATACAGGTCTTCTGCGCAGCAATCGCCGGTCCCAGCAGATAAACGGCTTCCGTAATGACGGGTTCCGTGCTTAAAAGTGCACCCTTGAATTCCTTCAGGAAGGCGACACAATTATGATGATTTCTTTCACTCTTATCAAGAAGAGCAACAAGAAACCCGGTGTCTAAAATAGCGCTATGCACGCTTCCTGAACTTATTCAAGAGATGCTTTCTGTGTGATTCGCCCAGGTCCGGAATGCCGCTTTGAATGCTTCCGATAAGAGTATGCACCTTCTCGTATGGGCCGACACCTTCCTCTATCGAAACGCTCTCAAGAAATTTCTGCAGTGCCATTCTTATTATATCGGCCCGTTTGAGATGCATCTTTTTTGCAAGGGCGGCAACTCCTTTGTCGAGATCCTCGGGTAACCTCACAGTTAATTGGGATTGCATCTTATTTGCCTCCGGTTTAAACTATGCCTCAAAGAAAGTATAATGCAGTGCAATGCACTCTGTCAAATAGAACTCTCGCCCCGAAGACAGCTTGCCGGCCTTACTTTTTGAGCATTTATGGGAACCCCACAAGTATAAAAAAAGGGGACAGGCTGATTTCTTCATCCACCCGCATCATCGAAATCTATGCCTTGTAAATCTTTTCGCTCCTGATGCCGTTCCTCTCGAAGGCGTTCCTCGTATCGACGATGCATCGGGCATGCTTTTCTATAAATTTATGATCGAAGGCTGTGTGGTCCGTCACAAGGAGCACCAGATCGGCGCTGACCAGGACTTCTTCGGTAAGCTCCAATGACTTCATTTCCATCTCGGGATAGCTTCTCAGTCCTCCGAACATGGGCACGTGAGGGTCGTGATACACGACTTCGGCACCCTCTTCTCTCAATAACTGGATTATCTTCAACGCAGGCGACTCTCTCTTGTCATCAACATCTTTCTTGTATGCCACTCCCAGCACGAGGACCTTCGACCCCATGAAGGATTTCCGTGTCTTATTCAGAACAGCCCCGGCTTTCTCAACCACGTAATAGGGCATGTTGGTATTTATCTCTCCGGCAAGTTCGATAAACCGGGTAGAAAAATCGTATTCCCTCGCCTTCCAGGTCAGGTAAAACGGATCGATGGGGATGCAGTGCCCGCCAAGTCCCGGGCCCGGATAAAAGGCCTGGAAACCAAAAGGTTTGGTCTTTGCCGCCTCTATGACTTCCCATACGTCGATGTCCATTCTGTCGAAGAGGATCTTGAGCTCATTGACGAGTGCGATATTAACCGACCTGTAGATATTCTCAAGGAGCTTTGCAGCCTCGGCGACCCTTGTGGACGAGACAGGCACGGTCCTCACTACTATCGAATCATACAGCGCCCTGGCTGCAGCCAGACATTCCTCTGTGTAACCGCCGACTACTTTCGGAATAGTGGAGGTCGAAAAATCCTTATTGTTCGGGTCCTCCCTTTCAGGCGAGAAGGCGAGATGGAAATCCCGGCCGGCCTTCAGCCCTGTTTCTTCCAGTATGCCCCGCATGCCCTGATCCGTAGTACCTGGATATGTGGTAGACTCGAGGACCACAAGCTGCCCCTTCCGCAGATATCGTGCCACGGTTCCAGTCGTATTGAATACATACGTCATATCGGGTTCCCGGTTCCTGTTGAGGGGCGTAGGCACACAGATTATTATGCAATCCATGCCGGACAAACTACTGAAGTCATTTGATGCGGTGAACCGTGCAGCGTGAGGCGCAAGGAGCGCCGGATCTATATGTTTGATATAACTCTTTCCCTGTTTAAGCGACTTGATCTTTTCTTCATCCACATCGAACCCGGTCACCTGAAAGCCGGCCCTGCAGAATTCTATGACGAGAGGCAGCCCAACATAACCGAGGCCTATGACACCTATGCGGGCTTTCCTTGACCCTATCTTCTCACGTAGTTCCATTTTCACTCCTGGTAAAACATTTGAAGGAAGCGATGCGCGATTTACTCATTGCCCGCTCTTTGCTTTTTTGCCGCTGTAGTACGTTTCATACCACCCAACGAATTTTCCGATTCCCTCTTCCAAGGGGGTGGACGGCTTGAAGCCCACATCCCTGATGAGATCGTCCACGTCTGCATATGTAGCAGGCACATCACCGGGCTGGATGGGAAGAAGGTTCTTCTGGGCCTTCCTGCCCAGGCAGGATTCCAGCGTCTCGATGAACGCAAGCAGTTCGGCGGGATTATTATTGCCCATATTGTAGAGCTTATAAGGCGCGTAGCTCGTCGCACTATCCGGGTTTTGCCCGTTCCAGAGAGGGTCCGGTGCCGGAATCTTCTCCATCACCTTCAACACTCCCTCGATAATATCGTCGATATAGGTAAAGTCCCGCCGCATCTTTCCGTAATTGAAGACCTCGATCGCCTTGTCTTCGCATATCGCCTTTGTAAACAAAAAATAGGCCATGTCGGGACGACCCCAGGGTCCGTAAACAGTGAAAAATCGCAGACCGGTGCAAGGCAGTCCGTACAGGCTCGCATACGCATGCGCCATTAGCTCATTCGCCTTTTTCGTCGCGGCGTAAAGTGACACCGGATGGTCCACATTATGATGCACGGAAAAGGGCATTTTTGTATTTGCGCCATATACGGAACTGGAAGAGGCGAAAACCAGGTGCTTTACTCCATTATGTCTGCAGCCTTCGAGGATATTGAGAAAGCCGCTGACGTTGCTGTCGATATAAGAATGAGGGTTTTTCAGGGAGTATCTTACCCCGGCCTGGGCTGCCAGATTTACAACCATGTCGAATTTTTCTTCGGAAAAAAGCCTCGCCATGCCGTCCCTGTCGGCAAGATCTATTCTGACCGGCTTGAAATTCCGGTCCATTGCAAAATGTTTGATCCTGTCGATCTTCAGATTGACATCGTAATAATCATTCAGGTTGTCGAGCCCCACGACTTCATCTCCCCGCTCAAGCAGCCTCTGCGACAAGTGAAACCCGATAAACCCCGCTGCGCCTGTGACCAAAATTTTACTCATATAACCTCTCCTTAAAACCGCCTTTCCCTGTCAACTTCCCGCCTTTCGCCTTCAGCCCCCAGCCCTTCCTCATTCTCTTTTCTCAGGATTTCTATCTCTCTCTTCAGACTCTCGAATTCATCAAGTTTTCTCTGCAGGAAGTTGTACGTCTGGGCTACCTTTGTGCTTACCCCCTTTGGAGTTACGATGTACATGTACCCTATCTTGTTTTTAGAGTTTTTGAAACGCTTGGCCTTTATATGTCCCTGCTTGAGAAGGGAGTTAACAATATAGTTCACCCTTCCCAGGCTCAGGCCCATCTTCCTGGACAGTTCTCTCTGAGAAAGAGTTCCGTCTTTTGCCAGTTCACGAAGCGTCTTGAAATGGGATTCATCCATAAAGGATAAACTCAAAAAGTTCAGGTGCTGGAAAGTTCAGGGTCCACCTTCTTTGGCCTTCCGGCTCCGAACACTGAAACTTTAAACCCTGGACCTGATTTTGGGCGGACTACCGCCGTTCCCAGGCTTATGGCAGGACCGGCGGAGAGTGATGACTACAGCGTTCACGCACTGAACTAATATAATTTATCGCTGCCTAAACGTCAAGGCAAAAAAGAAAAAAAAGAAAATATGGATAATATCATGCGGGCAAACACCGCTAAACAGGGATAACGAGGCTTCATCACCGAACAACCTCGTCTTTCGGACGTCAAGGCCTGACCGGCGCGCCTTTCATTCCTTCTTTAACGAAAATCTTTCGATCTCGACCCTGCAGAACAGGGCTTCGAGAAGAATCACCACCCTTTCCCTGCCCGAGAGATTTCTTTCGAATATGCCGTAAAAATCCTTGAATGGACCTTCCTTTATGATCACTCTGTCGCCGCTTTCAAGCCTCTCGGCCTCGGGCCTTACTATCCCGTTTTCCATCCTGTCCCTTATGGCGTCTATCATGTCGACAGGCACGATAAGCGGATGTTCCTTTCCTATTACGTATCTCACGCCCCTCGTATATCTGATCATATGGCTGTGTGTGCCTGGATCAAAGAAAGCAAAGATGTAACATGGAAAAAGCTGCTCTATGACTTCGGTATATTTTTTCCTGACGTACTTCCTGATCCTTATCTTCGGGTTGAACGTCTCTATCCCGGCGTTGCTCAGAAGCCTGGTAGCGGCGTCTTCAGCCCCGGGTTTGGTGTAGATAACATACCAGTGCATCCTCTCCGCTCCCTCAGTCTTAACCATGCTTTAACTCCTTATATCCATAATTCAGTCTATGACTATCTCCCTGTCCGCCAGTACCGCCTCAGGGTTTTCGAAGAAGATCCTCCTGATCCTCTTCCGGTCCATGACATGCGACAGGAGCTTGCAGGCTTCCGAAAGCACAGGTCTCCTGTAGCCGGCGCCGTGGGCGTCGGTCGCCACGAAATCGACGAGCCCCTTATTAACAAGGGCCTGCGAAAATCCCCGTATCTTCATGCCGAATTCCCCGGTAATGCTCATCGCCGTCACCTGGACCAGTGCGCCGGCCTCCCTGAGCCCGTCCATCTTCCGGGGGGCCGCAAGAAAACTGTAGTTGCGCTCGGGATGTGTGATAATCGGGACGAAGCCGCCGGCCCGCGCCGCATGCAGGAAGCTGTCGAGGTTGGGCGGTACGATATCGGGGAGCTCGAGAAGAAAATACCTCGAACCATTTATTCCAGGCATTTCTCCTTTCCT
>JBJKOV010000452.1:0-6983 GCA_046707105.1 Thermodesulfovibrionales bacterium | reverse complement strand
GGCGCACACCGATTTCCCTCGTCCGCTCCGTCACCGATACAAGCATGACGTTCATGATCCCAATCCCGCCGACAAGGAGGGAGATAGAGGCCACGCTGACGAGAAAAAGAGCGAGGGTCCGGTTCGCGGCGATCTGTGCCTTTATCACCTCGTCGGGATGGCGAATGTTGAAATCATCCCCCTGGCCCTGCCGGATGTGATGCCTCTCCCGCAGCAGCGCGTAGATACGGTCAATGGCCGGGTTAACGGCTTCACGGGAGACGGCCGAACACATAATGTCATCCAGCCATGTAAAGCCGGTACCTCTGATCTTTTGCTGGACTGTGGTATACGGCATCATGATCGTGTCGTCCTGGTCCCAGCCCGTAGTCGACTGGCCTTTCGGGACCAGCACGCCGACCACCCTGAATATCTGACGGTTGATCCTGATGTCCCGTCCTACCGCCTTCTCCGCCCCGAAAAGCTGCTGACGCACGATCTCTCCAATAAGACATACGTTGGCGGCATGCTTCACATCCGAGGCGGTGAATGTATTGCCTTCCGCTATCTGCCATCGCCTGATGGAGAGGAATTCCGGGGTAACGCCCCGGTAATGTGTTGTCCAGTTTCGATCCCTGTAGGCGATTAGCACATGCCCGTCAACATTGGGGGAGACGCTCTTGATGAAAGGCACTCCGTGAAGGATCGCCTCCGCGTCTTGCATTGTCAGCGAAGTCATGCCGTGGGAACCGCTTCGTACGCCGTTTACATTGCGGGAGCCGGCCTCGATCCAGATAAGGTTATCGCCCAGGTTCTGGAGCTGCTCTTCGGCCCGCCGCGAACCGGCTGCGCCAATGGCAACCACGCAGACTACCGCCGCGATGCCGATCGTGATGCCGATTACCGACAGGCCGCTTCGCAGCTTATTGCGGGAGAGCGCGCGGAAGGCCTCACGGCCGAAGATGCTCAGCATATCCTACTCCGGTGTTTTCCCCTTTGCCGGACATCCGCACGATGTGAGCGGAAGAAGCATGTCCTCAACATTGTCCTCTCACAATTCACCCATTATTATACAGCGACGAGTTGTAATGTAACCACGATGAAGACCCTGCCGGCCGGAACACGGATTCTGCATGCTTTGAAGGCCGGGAATGGCAATCGGACCTCCGGCAGGCTATACTGGGATCAGATGAACAAAACTAAAGCG
Source organism: Thermodesulfovibrionales bacterium (assembly GCA_046707105.1). Classification (GTDB taxonomy): domain Bacteria; phylum Nitrospirota; class Thermodesulfovibrionia; order Thermodesulfovibrionales; family UBA6898; genus JARRRD01. The sequence continues at coordinate 5,797 of JBJKOV010000452.1, read as the reverse complement.
TTATTCAGCAGCGCGATCTTACTATATTTTATTATTGCTCTTGAAATCCTGATAATGATAAGCCCTTTTGCGGGCTTTTTTTATTCAATATTCAATCCTTTTCTCCTGGAAATAGGCAAGTACCCTGCAACCAGATGGCTGAACGCCTTTTTCCTTCCTCACATGGTTTTGCCGTCCGACGATTTCTTGATATTTATTCGGATAATGGGTTCGGCTCTGTTTGTTTCCGGCATTTTGGTCTTTTTCGTCTGCGCGTTCCAGGTGTATGCCGGCAAGCTGATGAAAAAAGGCGCTGCTTCGAAAGGACTATACTCCTTTATCAGGCATCCCCAGTATGCGGGGCTGGGCATCACGGGGCTCGGTCTTTCCATTCTCTGGCCGCGTTTCCTGGTTGCCGTACTCTGGCTTGCCATGATACTTATCTACTATTTCCTCTCGAAAGACGAGGAAAGGCGAATGCTGAAGCAGCATCCGGCTGCTTACGGGAAATATATGGAAGGAACCGGAATGTTTCTGCCGAAGAAGATTGAGCGCCTTCTTTCCCCATTGTCTGTTTACGGGAAGATCATGCTGTTTCTGTTTGTTTCCCTCATTACCATTGGCGGTGCCTTCTCTCTCCGAAATTACACGGTAAGACATCTTCCGCTGTGGACCGGTAATAATGTAGTTGCCCTTGCAGTCCTTCCTGAAGACCTCGAAAAGATGGAACACAGGATGGGAGATATACTAAAAATGGACGAGGTGAAAACAAGACTTGCAGATCACGGGCATTACCTTGTGTATTTCCTGCCTCCGGATTATATCATGCAGGGTTTAATAGCGGATACGGGAGGCGAATGGAGGCTTTACAAACACCGCCATATAATTGGAATGTTCACGGACTGGATAATCCACCCCTTCAGTCACTTAAGAGAAGGGCATCACGCAATGCACGGTTCGGCAGGTCATGCGGGACACAGCATGACGACCGGCGTTGAAAGGAGATTGATTTTTCTTAGAATCGGGAACGTGACCGCCAGCAGGCCCTCCGATGTATTTTCTGTCAGTGCCACACGTACACCCGAGTTTATGGCAGATATAGACATCCATAATCTGACTATTCATAACCTCAGGAAACTGCCTGAAGATACCGGCTGGGGCAAAGTGCCAACCCCCGTTTTTTAAGGGTAAACCATGTGCCGGCTTACGGTTCTTCTTTTTGACTGCCGCTTCCTTTCATGTAAGGCCCTTCTTCCTGGAGCCTCTCAAGCGCCTCCTTGATCGCCTTCGCGTGTCTTACATCCATTAAAGAGTAATCGTCCACGTTGAACCTCCTGCAGAGCGACCTGAAGGGCCTCTCGAAGCCGTCGCCGTACCTCTCCCGTGCCAGCCGGATGACCTCCCTTCTTAGTCCGTCGATGCTGCTCTCCTCGCCGTACCTGTGTGCCTGCATCTGCTGTCCGCGGCCTCCATGTTCCGGGCCCCGGAAGATCACGCCTCCCATCTTCGCCAGCTGATCAATAAGCACCGACCCCTCTTCATAGCTGAGGTCTCTGCTTGAATCCCTGCCGAACAACGACCCGAGCATAAGGCGGTATCCCCCCTCGTCAAGCAGACCTTTCCGTATCAGCTGCTGCTCCAGTATATGTATGATCTGCTTCTGTTTTTTCGTCGTCCGCTTCATACAGATATTCTCCACCATCCCGGCATCAAAAAAAATGTCATTGACAAACACAGGAACCACGGAGGTCGAAATAGAGCGCGGCCGGAAAAAGCATTAAACTGCTGCATGGAGAATGCGGGAAAGGGGCTAGCGGGCAAGCTTCTTTTTGATATCCTGCAAAGTCTGCTTATTCAGCAGCTTCATGAACTCGGGATTCCTCATGAGGGCGGCGATATCGCCCGCCTGCACCGCTTTCATTATTTCGGGGTCCTGGAGGATCTTCTGTATATCGGGATCATTCTGCAGTGCCCGGATTGCATCCATGATCTCCCTGTCACCAGGCATTTTGTCCTCAAGCGACCTTACCCGGTCCCGGGTCTCACCCGGAGAAGCATAACCCTTCAACCGGATAACACGGATATCAGATGCTTCAATCCGCAGCGTCCCCAGAGTGGCGGACCTGACCGTATAGATGCCCCTGGCCAAAGACAGGACCTCCCCGGTGATCACACTGCCATCGGTAAGCTCAATCTCCCGCGTCTCAGCGGCATTCACTGCAGGCGCAGCAGCAGCCAGGGCCAGCAATACCAGAACAACCGACAAAAGACAGCGGCCGGATACGGAAGACCTGACAGGCATCTGTTCCCTGTACATGCCCTACTCTAATTATAAATTGTACAGGTTGTCAAGATGACACGGGCGCAATGACTGAAGCTCGATTTGGTATGCCTGCACGATAAAAGAGTCTTTATGAAAGCACTTCGAAAAAACGATGCACTGTGAAAAAGATGCGGCAGCTTCAAAAAAAGCGCATCATAAAATTCTTCCCTGGGGGTGTCGGTCCCGGGATTTTTATTCCCGGGACCGTGATTGAGTGCGAGTGCAGTGATTTTCTATCGGGCGGCGCTGAAAGAAACCTGCTTGACCACCATATCGACGACCGGCAGTGCGGGAACCTTCGTAATGCCATAGATTTCTTTCAGGTCGACGCTTGCCGGCTCGGAGGTGAGCAGGGCTTCAGCAATATGCTGATCGGCCTGACGATAGCGGAGTTTAGCTTCCATGGTGATCCTCTTAACCCCCTGTGGAACGTTCAACCCGTAGTACACGTCCTTATAGCCGCGGGGCGGGATGGTGTCATGTCTGGAGAAGGCGGTTATCACCCACGGGTCCGCGGCGAAATGAAAGTTATCGCCCATTCCGGCGGAGTTGAATATGCGGGTATTTTCCGGAAGCTCCCCCTGTGAATCCAGCGTGCCGCTGGTCATCAAAACATTCCCTTTTTCATCTTTCGCCGTAACTTCCAGCCACATCTGACGGATATTTGTGAGAGAAGTAGGGAGGTTGTGGCCGGCGCGCACGTTTTTTACCCTGACCTTCACTTCCTCCAGTTTGCCATTGCTATAAACGGGAGAAACCTCCACGTCGGCCGCCGACTGCAGGCGCTTTACTGCCACCTCATATTTGTCCTGCAGGATAGCCGCCTTTTTTTCGTCGCCGCCCTTCCTGGCGGCGACTTCTGCCAGGTAGTATACGAGATAATTGGCGCCGTTAAAGAAATGGCGGTATTCCTTGCGGTCCGGCTTTCGGAAATCGTCAGCAGCGCGCATGAAGGTGGGCAGGTCAACCATATGACAGTCCTGACAGACAATATCCCTCTGGGCATAGGGGCCGTGCTTCCATTCAAGGTAGGTCGATTCGAGCGGGAAGTGGGCGTCGTAGTGATAGACGTCGTGACAGCCGGCACAGAGTTCGGCCTGCAGGTGCAGCGGGGACTCCACACACTTGTGAAACCCCATGCCGCAATTGTCGGAAGGTTTGAAGGGCCCCCGTTTTGTCAACTCTACTCCGTCTTTCGTTTCCACTCCCGGCGTGAGGATAAAGGAGCCATTTTCCGGCTCGTGGGATGGAGTCTCCCAATGGGTTATGCCGCTGATGGAATGGCAGATATCGCAGGACACTCCGGCGCCTGCCATAGGACTCAGGCCTGCCACCCCGGGCTTCTTGATCTCGCCCGTAACCACCCCCGCAGGAGAATGGCATCCTTCGCACTGGCGGGCGATATCCTCTCCCACCGCCTTGACCGCCCTGTTTAACTCGCCCTGATAGATGGGGTCCTGAAAGGCCAGGGAATGCACCGAACCCGTCCATTCGTCATACTTGTCCGGATGGCAGCCTTTACAGACCTCGGGCGAGGTAAATTGCGCGTTGGACTTGTTCCACTTGATAAGAGACGGATAGTAAGGATAAAGATCGTGATCCACCTTAAATACCTTCGAGCCTGCAAAGACCGTGCAGGGGAAAATTCCGAACGCCAATACCGCGATAATAAACGAACATATCTTCACTGAGCGCGTCATATAAAAACCTCCTTTGTCATAAAGCTGCTGACAGGTCTCTTAAAACCAATTTATCAAATCGGGCAGAGATGTCAATCTATAGCTTTAGACTTTGGGCGGCCGATGTTAAAAACCTCACCGATATAGCCGGACACACCGGCGTTTTATCAAGGCCGGCATAACTTATCAACTCACCGGCCGGGTCGGCTATAATAAGGCATGGAAAGCATGACTAAAACCGCATTCATAGACATAGACAATACCCTGTGGCAGTTTTATGATCTTTTTTACAAAGAACTGAGAAAGGCCAATAAGGACCTCCCTGTCCCGGAGAAGTGGAACAATTGGGAGGAACAGAAGGCAGTTGAGTCGCTTAAGCTGTACGAGAAAGGGGAAGAACGGAACAGACAAGAGGGAAGACCTGTATACGATCTTACATGGGTGTGGCAAAGGCCCGGGATCGAAAAGGAATGAAGAAGAAGATACTTTTTATTGTACTGGGCATATTACTGCTGGCAGCCGTGATCAACTTCTTTTCAGGCACAACAATAACCATCAACGGCGAACAGATCACCGGCATGGGCAGATATATAGCTACATATCTGGCTTTGGTTATCCTGGCTGTGGCGCTGGTGATATTGATTCCCTCAGTCTTCATCCTGGCTGTGGTGCTGACGATAATTTTTGTCGTGTTTTTTATGTTGTTTTTCCCTTTAATGCCCTTTTCATCCTTACTGCTGCCCGCTATTATCCTGGTTGCGATTGTCTGCCTTGTCTACAGGTTGGTCAAGAAAAAAGAGTAATGGGTCAGTCTCAGGTAGACGGGGCGGGCAGAGAACTATGTCAATCATGATCCGGAGTGCGTTCCAGTCTATTCTTTTGGAGCATATCTTCTGATAATTTCTTTTAATGCTTTGTTAGTAGATGACTTAACCACAAAAGCGTCTGCTTCATCCGGCAAAGTCAAAGCTCTTTGGTCGTAGCCGGTAAAGATCGCTGCAGGTATTTCCGGCCGTCCTTCCTTCATTTTCTTTAGCAGCGTTATCCCATCGATGCCGGGCATCTTGACATCGACTATCACAACATCAGGTTTTTCACTTTCAAACAATTCCATGGCTTCCTGCCCATTGGTGGCCGTAATCACGTGCCAGAGCTCGTCTTTAAGCTCTAAACTAGTCAATAGGAGGTTATTTTCGTCATCATCAACGATTAATATCTTCATGGTCATCCAAATTATCCAACTTCCCACGAATGAAAAGCAAATAAATTCTTCTCGTCATCCATGATGGGCATTGTTTGTTCATTCGCCCTTTTCATGATTACTGAATGTAAAATAGACCGTTGCCCCTTGCCCGGTTTTTCCTTCTGCCCAGATATCGCCGCCCTGGCGATGGATGACGCGCTGCACAATGGCAAGGCCGATTCCTGTGCCCTCAAATTCCTTCTCGGAGTGCAGCCGATGGAATGGCAGGAACATCTTTTCTCCATATTGCTCCTCAAACCCCGCGCCGTTGTCCCTGATGTAATAAATGCTTTTTCCGTCTTGCAGAAGTGTTCCGAACTCGATGCGGGCGCTCTTAGTTTTTGATGTAAACTTCCATGCATTTCCCAGTAGGTTCGTCAGCATTATGGTCATCAGACTCTGGTCGCCATATGCGCTGAGGCCTTCAGCTATATTGACCTCCACGCTCCTTGAAGGATCTGTTGCGCGGAGGTCGGAAACAATACGAGAAGCTATTTTACTCAGATCCAGTTTGGTCCGTTCGATCTCCTGCCGTGAGATCCTCGAAAGGGACAACAGGTCCTCGATAAGCCT
>JBJKOV010000451.1:0-9623 GCA_046707105.1 Thermodesulfovibrionales bacterium | reverse complement strand
TCTCTACCCGTCTGTTTGGCATCGGCTTGTAAGTTCGGTTCAGGAGTTCCTGTCTTATCCCCTCCAGAAATCCTTCAACGCCCTCGGCCTCGATATCAGCAAAGCTCTTTCCATCGATTCCGGGCGCTCAAAAAGCGGAGATGAAGCATCGCGCCAATCTGGCCTTATCCTCCACTGTATATTCCTGTAAATGGGCTAATTTGGAGGCTATTATTCCAAGTCATGTGTGAATCGGTCTCTCAGGGCGCTGCTAACTTAACCCCATGAAAGTTGATGCGGGGAAAATGAAAGGGTATTTCGGCAACAACCCGTTTATTCTTTGCACTTAGCATATTCACAAACGAACCTCTTTTCCCCTTTTGACGGGCAGCCGACAAGACTTCATCTGCCTCTATCGTTTTTTCATTCACAAGAATATCACTAATCCTTAATTACCGTTTAACATCTGACTGATATCCTCACTGAAGCGGATCAAGTTTTATCAGGCTGTTGGGGGACAGCTGGCCCCTGCTAATTCTACTTACATAATGACGACGGTGGATTTTTGCGTCCTCTTTAGCAAAGGGGGAGAGGATACCGTGCCAGGGTTGGTCTTTTTCGGGGCTGGTAATGGGCAGATGGTTACCATCAGAAAGGGATAAAACATAGCATAGCTAAACGTGAACCATGGTATGGCTATGCGAATAAGAATCCGTTTACTAAGTAACGATGACGTCAAAAAAGGAGAGAAGAAAATGAAGAGAAGGGCTGCAGTACTGCTTTGGATAAATATCCTTTGCGTGCTTCTTATGGGCAGTGCCGTGTATGGTTTCGATCCGGCTGCGTTGGAAAGATTGCGGGCAACCAATCAATGTCCCCAGTGCGACCTCAGCGGAGCTTATCTGAACGGGGTGAACCTGAAGAGTCAGGATCTTAACGGTGCTGATCTGAGCTATGCGGACCTGAGCGGCGCTGACCTGAGCGGCGCAGACGTCGACGGGGCTGACCGGAGCAGAGCTGACCTGAGCGGGGCCAACCTGAATCGGACAGACTTTGACGGGGCAACTTTAGGCGGCGTAAACCTGACTAAAGCGAACCTGAATGGGGCTGACTTGAGCGGAGCCGATCTTCGCGGTGCCGTCCTGAGCGGCGCGAACCTCAGCGGAACGGATATGAACGGGAATAACTTGGAAGAGCAGAACCTGAGGGGGGCAAACCTGGTCAAGGCGAACCTGAGCGGCGCAGACCTCAGCATGGCGGATCTGAGCGTGGCAGACCTGAGGGGGACAAACCTGAGCGGCTCCGATCTGAAGGGGACGAAGCTGGACGGTGCAAACCTCGACAATGCGAACCTGAGCGGCGCGGACCTCACCGGGAATAACCTCCAAGGGCAGGATCTGAGGGGAACAAACCTCAGCATGGCAGATCTGAAGGGGGCGAAGCTGGACGGTGCAAACCTCGACAATGCCGACCTGAGAGGGACAAACCTGAGCGAGGCAAACCTCAGCATGGCAGATCTCAGTGGGGCTGAACTGACCGACGCAAACCTCAGCATGGCAGATCTGAAGGGGGCGAAGCTGGACGGTGCAAACCTCGACAACGCCGACCTGAGAGGGGCAAACCTGAGAGGGGCAAACCTGAGCGAGGCGAACCTCAGCATGGCTGACCTCAGTGGGGCTGTTCTGACCGACGCAAACCTCAACGGAGCCGACATCGACGGAACACACCTTAACGGTACTGACCTGGACAGGAGGTCGTTGACGGACGCCAGCCCGTGAGCTGGAGCTATAGTGCAATGCATCCTGTAGCAGTGGCAGCATCTTATTAACGGAAGGACGGTACTATGGGAGGAGGTGAAGTGAAGTAAGTCTTCATCGGGCAATACCGGAAGTGAGAAGTGGCAGGAACTGCAATATAACGTTCAAACGAATTTTCTAAAACAAAAAAGGAGAAGCGATGAATAGCATGACAAGAAAAGCATTGACCAGTTTAGTCTTTGTGCTGGCATCTGCCGTGTTAGGCACGGCGGCTTTCGCTGGCATACTGAAACATCCCTACCTGATCTACCCGGGGCAGAATACTCAGATGGAGGTGCTCTGGCAGGACGATACCCCGGGCGAGACGAACACCCTCAGCTGGGGTCTCGACACGACTTACAGCATGGGAAGTGAGCAGGTACCCGAGTATGGAACTTTCAATCAGCACAGATACGTAATCACCGGACTGACACCGAACAAGAAATACTACTACAAGGTCGAGGACTCGGCCAACGGCGTCTACGGTACAGGGTCGTTCATCACAGCGCCCGACAAAAATGTTACGTCCGTACGCTTCCTCGCAATGGGAGACTCAAGATCCCAGCCGTTCGCTCTGGATGCAGTCATGCAGGCGATGCGCACCTTCTATTCACAGCCCGGCAACGAGGATTATCAGCGCCTTACCATTCATAACGGCGACTGGGTAAGCACCGATGGTGAAAGCTACTGGACAACCCAGTGGTTCGACCCTAACAAGACGGACATCGTCACGTTCACGGCGAATTCGCCCATCGACGGGTGCAAGGGCAACCATGATAACGCCTCAGGGTACAGTGCGACCTTCCCGAAGTACTTCCCTTTCCCGTATACGAACGAATCCTCCAAGACAATTACTCCTGTGGCAGACAGCAGCGGAAACCCTTACTATAATAACCTGTACTGGTCCTTCGATTACGGACCGGTCCACTTCACCATCGTTGACGAGTATTCAAGTTTTGCTCCCGGCTCCGCCCAATACGATTGGCTCGTAAACGACCTCGCCACGACTGACAAGCCGTGGAAGATTCTTATGTACCATGAGCCGTCGTATTCAGCCGGCAAAGACGGCGACAACCTCCCTGTGAGAGCGCTGGAACCTCTTATCACTCAGTATAATGTGGACCTGGTTTATGCAGGCCACAGCCACAACTATGCCCGGACCGGGGCCTATACCCCAGCCCAGGCAAACGGCGATCAGATTGCACTCAATGTCCCGCATATCACCAGCGGCGGCGGCGGCGCACCTGTTTATCAGCCCGATATGACCAATAAGGGCAACTTCCCGCACGTAATCACCGCCTGGCCGGCATTCGAATTTATGACATTCGATGTAGAGGGGAAAACCCTCACCATGACCGCCTATCAAGTCAACAACGTGAATATTAGCGCCATGCCGAGCAACTTGAGTATTACGCCTATCGAGACGACTGTGCTCAATCACTTCAGCGACCTCTCACCACAGATCAGCTGGCACAGGTCTGCCTTTGTCTATAACAAGAAGAACGGTCATTATACGGGCAATCTGATCATCACCAATAACGGTCCGGCCGTTGACGGCACTCTCGACGTCGTCCTGGACGGCATCATCTACCTTCAGGGGATCGGCGAGGCAGACAACGAATACAGTACTACAAACCCGCCACTCACATCGAAGATCGCCCAGAACACAGGCCTCATAACAGACATAACGCTGATGAATGCAACCGGCTCGAACAACGGGGAACCGATGATAAGGGCCACGACTACCGGTATTGCCGCCGGCGCTCAGATCGTCATCCCGCTGGAGTTCAGCATGCCCTATTCCAGCAACAGCGTAAGTCCGAATAGTGCCGACATAACCTTTACGCCTGTGACATTGCAGGAATAGAAGAAAAGGAGCGGTAGGCGTGTCTGCAGACCGGGGTCTCGGGCCCCGGTCTGCTTTCAGTAACAACTTCTGCTCATCATTTTCACAAAAAAATAATATCCGCGTAATCACGGCGTAATACTGACAAAGTATTATTCAGCTGAAAAAAAAAGAGAGGGCGATAAATGACAACCAATGAGCATATGCTGCCGCCTCTGCGCACGAAGCTCATTCCATTGCTTGTTCCAATGATGCTCATGGGCAGTCTGTTACTGCTGCCACTTACCGCATTTGCGGCACCGGATGGCCCGGCAATGAACGAGCTGAAACAGAAGGCCCAGCATGCCTATGTCAGCGGCCGCTATGCCGAGGCCGCTGACCTCGACCTGGAAATCGCCGAAAAGCATCCTGAAAGCGGGGCAGCACGATACGCCGTACAGATGTTGGGAACATTGTATGAAGACAACATTGTTGATATAGGGAAGGCAATAAAGTGGGACCGGGAATTTATGGAGAAATATGCCTCACCCCGTCAAGTCCCCTTTTACAGGCAGAAGCTTGCTTCTCTGGACAAAGTAGTGCAACAGGAGGATGCCTTCAAGGCCTACCAGAAGATTCGCTTCGCCAATCAGGGTGATGAAATGATGGTTAAGAAATTCGAGGAATTGCTGAAAGAACGTCCCGATTTTCTCTTAAAGAACAAGGTCCTTGAGGAATTGGGATATGCCTATGCACGCATGGACAAGCGCAGGCAGAGCTATCTCACCTTCCAGGCACTTTCCCGGAATGGAGAAAAGAAGCTCTCTACGAGTGATCGGGTGGCCTACCAAACGGCAAGCCGCTACTGGAAAGAGACATCAACCTGGGGCTGGGTCGCATGGGGATTCGTAGCGGCACTTTGGATCGCGGTCCTGCTGATGAAGCCCTGGAAGCAGCTTACCCGGTCCTCGGTCAGCAATTTCCTGGTGTTGGCTCTCCTCTGGGCACTTCTGAATGCGATCAGAATGCCGACTTTTTATTCCATAAATACTGCGGGCGATCCAATCGTGATCCAGGACACTGTACTCTATGTCGCGGCCGGCCTCAATCTGGCGGTCCTCTTCTGGCTGTTGCTTCTGACAAAGGGAAATTTCTGGCAAAGCAGGCCCCGCGCATTGCTCTGGCTCAGTCCTGTCCTCACCCTGATGATGACTACGGCGGTATTCTACCTGTTAATCATCCACCAGCCGAATGGCCCTCAGATAATGGATGTCTTTTCGGCCCAGTATCAGCACTGGACCGATGAATGGAGAGCAGGCAAATGAGCTGCAGAGCTGTCGAACAAAGAGAAAATCAGGCGGGAAGGTGAACGAATGAAAGGACAAATCCTGAAGATAAAGACCGGTTACAACCCAAACTCAAGCAGCATCGGCGTTGATGTAATAGCCTTCTTCACCGCCGGAGCAGCCATGACGGTCCTCTTCAACACCGTAGCGGCGGTCATCTCTGCCGCGAAGTCCGGTGAATACGGGCGACCGGAGGAGAACAAAGACGCTTCGGTGCCCGGCAAGAGGGAGGAGCAAAGATGAAACTCATGAGACATCGATTTGAACGGTTCGGGGGAATACTGGCCTTTGAAGATCCTCCGATGCTGGCTCACGTAAACCGGGACTTCATGCGGAGTCTGGGCCATGAACACAGCCCTTTGTGGGAGAAGCGGGAAGCCCGTTATCTGACCGCTCCGCTGGAGGTCCATTTTTCGGTTACCAACTCTTGTTCCCTGCGTTGCGGGCACTGCTATATGGACTCGGGGGAAAGAGATCACGGCGAGATGTCGGGTAAGGATCTCCGCAAGGCCGTCGACCTTCTTGCCGGGATGGGTGTGTTCCATATGGCCCTGGGAGGCGGGGAGGCCCTTGAGCGCCCTGACTTCTTTGAATTGGCCTCCTACGTGCGGAGTAGGGGCATCGTTCCGAATCTGACTACCAATGGCCTCCTTATGACCAGGGAGACCGCTTCAAAATGCCGCGTCTTTGGCCAGGTAAATGTAAGCATGGACGAAGTCGAAAGTCCGGCGGCAGACAACAGGAGGCGAAGCGTAACGGCGGCGAAGGTGCGGTCGGTCGATCTGTTGTTGGAGGCAGGTGTCAATGTCGGACTGAACTGTGTTGTAACACGCGAAAGTTTCGATCGGCTGGGAGGAGTGTTCGCCTTCGCCGGAGAGAGAGGGCTGAAGGATGCGGAGCTTCTGCGGCTGAAACCGTCGGGCCGCGGAAAGATCGACTATTTCGAACGGCGTCTAACGCCGGAACAGAACCGGGAATTCTATCCTAAGATCAGACTGCTCTCCATGAAGTATGAAGTCCCGGCCAAGATCGACTGCTCTTTTGTTCCGATGTTCTGCTGGCACAGGCCGGACATGAAGATGATGGAGCAGTTGTCGGTCTACGGCTGCGAGGCAGGCAACGTCCTGCTCGGTGTCCGTTCCGATGGCAGGTTCGCCGGCTGCTCTTTCCTGCCCGGCGGGGAAGACATCTTCGATCTGCCCCGCCTGTGGGACTCATCCGAACATCTTGATCACCTGCGCAACTGGCCTGACCGGGCACCTGAGCCCTGTCGGACATGTGAATATCTTGAGATCTGCAAGGGCGGGTGCCGCGCAGTGGCCGGGTTTGTCTCCGGAAACAGATTCGCCCCCGACCCGGAGTGCCCGTTTGCGGACGACAAAAAACATAAACGATAAAATCCATGGGGAAAGGTTCGCATGCAAATACCGCTCAGAAAGATTTATTCATTCGTAATATCAATTTCATTGCTTTTAACGGCCGTCCCTGTTTTCGCAAATAATCCGCAGATGGGAGGCTCCAGGTGGTGCTTCGGCAAAAACAATATTGTGGGTAACATAGACCTCAACCCGGTTCTATTTTCGGAAATAAATGGAATTAGGGCGGGACATTATAATCTTGATGCAATCTCCGATGATAAACTGAAGCAGATTGCAGCTGCTGTCATTCAGCCATACATTGACAAGAATCTATACGTGGAGGTCAATAATAAGAGGTATCCTGTTAAGGTAGGCAAGTTAAGCAGAAACGCAGACAACTTATATACCATAGGGCTGTCAGTGGATAGTGTCAGCTTCCCCAATCCTGTGAACCACGTTAAGATCGTCTATTCGCTATTGTTCAAAGAAACGAACAATAAGCATACAAACCTTGCCTTCGGCTATTTAACGGATGCCAAAGGTGCTGCGCTGCAAAAGGTTTTTGATTTTTCCCCACCCGCATTTCAAACCACCTTCGATTTCAGAACACCGGCATGGGAATTGTCCATAAACGGTCCTAAAAATATGCCCGCTGCCGGACATAAGGCCGGGCTGACGTCTAAGCCTCAGACGTCGCATAACATCTAAAGGAGAAGAAAGAATGGTCGCCCAATTACTGACAATGTTTATTTTCACAACTGTTTATGCACTTATCAGATATCCCGGCTTCGGCCACGTTCCCCTGATTCATATTCCAGTCTATGTGATGAACAAAGCGATATGCATGACCGCGGTAGAAGCGTTGCTTATGTCGGCCCTGGCAGTCATGCGCTCGGACAGAAAGGCGTTGCATTTCTGGGGCAGTGCATGCTCACAGCTGGTCTTCGTTCACGTTCTTCTGTCGCTCGCCATTCTCTCGAAGGGTTATTACGTCAACTTCTTTGACGGCGACAAGATGAGCCTGACGGGAGAACTGGTACTTCTCATGGGAGCCCTTGCAGTCTATTGTTTCTGGCGACTGCGGGCGGCCGGAATTAAGCCCGCAGCCAGGCGGACACTGACAATCCTTGCCACCACTCTTGTCGCAGGGCACCTTTTTGCCATGGGGCTAAAGGATACCATTCATGTGGAAAAGTGGAACGGGGGCCTGCCCCCTATGAGCATGCTCAGCTTCCTGCTGGCCATGTCCGCGCTGATCGTATTGATGCTTTCCGGGGAGCGGCACGTATCGGTATCAAGCGAGGAAGATAGTGCCCTTCCTTCGCCTGATGCATCTTAAAACCATAAGAGAGAGGGGCTATTGTGTTTATGGCATTCAGGAGACTATATCCGGTCTTTATCATTCTCTTCCTTTTGGCGGGTGTTCAGGCTTCAGCCCACAACCTGCCCATGGGGGCGTCGAGGTGGTGTTTCGGCAAGAACACCCTTACCGTCAACATAGATCTCAGTGCGTCACTCCTCGGTCAAATAAAAGAGATAAAGGAAGGCCATACAGATCTTGATTCGCTTTCAGATGAGCAACTCCAGCGGATTGCATCTGGCATACTTCAGCCGTACATCGACAAAAAACTTTCCCTTACCGTCGATGGCAAGGCGTATCAGCTCAAGGTCACGAAGCTGGTCAGAAACAGCGGCACCTATACTATATGGCTGTCCGTCGATCATATCACCTTCGACGACCCCGTCAACCAGGTCAGGATAGATTATAAGGTGCTCTTTGAAGAGACGGACAATGCACATATAAACCTCGCCTTCGGGTATCTGTCGGACGCTACCGGAGCTGCACTTCAAAAGGTCTTCGACTTTTCCCCCCCGGCATTCCAGACCACCTTCTCTTCTAATGCGCCCGTCTGGGACCTTGCCATCCATGGCACTCCCGCGGTTGCCTCCGGCCCAAAGCCTGAAAAGGTCGTACCCGCTGCTGGCACCGGTGCCGGCACCGCTGAACATTCCACGCCGCACAGAAAGAGTGCGGCTGCCCTTCGCACCGCCGGGGTCGGTAAAGTCGCCGGTGCCGTGTCGAAAACGGGATATACATCTTCCGCTTCGTCCACGGCTGAAACAAATCCCCGGAGTCCCCAGCCTCATTCTGCAACGGTCAGGCCGACTGTAAGATCCATATGGGGCGCCGTGGGCCAGTTCCTGGTGCTCGGCATAGAGCACATTCTGACAGGCTACGATCACATAGCGTTTCTGCTGGCATTAATCGTCATCGGATTGTCCGTCAAGGAAGTTCTGAAGACTATCACCGCCTTTACCACCGCACACAGCATAACCCTCCTCCTTGCGGCATTGCGCATTGTCAGTCTCAACTCACGATTTGTAGAAAGCGCAATAGCGCTTTCCATCTGCTACGTTGCTGCTGAAAACCTGTTCAAAAAGGAAGTGAATTACCGCTGGCTTGTAACATTCGGTTTCGGCCTGGTCCATGGATTCGGATTTGCAAGCGCCCTGCAGGAACTCATAGTTGGCAGGGCAAATCTGCTGCTGTCGGTGGTTTCCTTCAACCTGGGGGTGGAAATCGGTCAGTTGATGATAATATCCGTTATGCTGCCCATTTTGTACCTTCTGAAGAAGCGGTTTGAATTCCGGTTGATAACAGCCGGGACATCGGTAGCTATCTTCATTATCGGTTTTACCTGGCTTATTGAGCGCGTGTTCGAACTGAAACTGTTGATGTTTTAGGTTATGAAGGCAATGTATCGGATCGCGGAGAGTTTCCTGGTAATGGCCTTGACTTCTGATTAGCCGCATTTGTGCTGAAGTCCCGGATTAATCAGGGGTTAGTTGTGCCGACCCATCCTCAGAATTGTATCACCGTAGATCGTTACTTTATTTAAAGCTTTCCTGCGCTGCCGATCGATCTTTGTTCAAAATACTCTTTTTTTTGTAAATCCCACCAGAATCCTGTCTAAAATCACAGATTGACAACCATGGTCCTCCGTGATAGAAAGAAATTAGAAGTAAAGAGAAGTCCCGGCAAGGCGTAACCGTTCGTGAGGACGGGGCGGAAAGCGGCGGGTCTTAAGAATAAGATGGCCGAGCTGCCGAAGGGTGGATCGGCTTTTTTGGTGTATTGAGAGTGAGAAAGTGAGGTGCGTTATGAACGCTGGAGCAGTCAGACAAATGAAATATCAGGAAGGAATCGGCAGGGCCGGAAGGACTGTCAAAGAAGGTGTCGTCAGCAGTCTGCAAGGGATCGACGAAATTGAGTCCGAGATTGTAAGTCTTGTGAGGAACACCGTATCGAATACCCTTC
>JBJKOV010000450.1:0-1985 GCA_046707105.1 Thermodesulfovibrionales bacterium | reverse complement strand
ACCTTATTGAGGCGGCGGCCGAGGCCGGGGTCCATATCCCGAACCTCTGCTATCTGAAGGGAATGAAGGGCATCGGGGCCTGCAGGCTCTGTCTCGTGGAGATAGAAGGTATGAAGTCGCCCATGATTGCCTGTACCACCAAGGCCAAGGACGGCATGGTGGTCAATACTAAAACCGAGAAGGTCCAGGAGGTCAGGAAGTTCGTTGTAGACCTTATCCTGTCCATGCATCCCCTTGACTGCATGACCTGCACGAAGGCCGGCGTCTGCAACCTGCAGCAATACGCATACGATTTCGGGATAAAAGAATCGAGCTTTACGAGGAAGAAGTTCGGCTATCCGATAGACGAAGCGAATCCTTTCATCAAAAGGGACCCCGACTACTGTGTACTTTGCGGCAGGTGCATACGGGTCTGCCAGTCCCAGGACACCAATGTGCTGGAGTTTTCGGGCAGGGGCGTGGGCGCGAAGGTCGTTACTGCCGAGGACAGGCCGCTGCAGGAGTCAAACTGCACCTTCTGCGGAAGCTGCGTAGACGCCTGCCCTGTAAACGCCCTTCTCGAAGCGGACCGCTGGAGAAAGGGCCGGGAATGGGAATATGTCAAAACGGACTCCGTCTGTCTTTCGTGCGGGAACGGATGCAGCATCACGGTGAGCACAAAAGACGGGGAAGTAATAAAGATAAAAGCGGGTGCCGCCGAAGGGACTGCTGAGAGATTTATCTGCGCCAGGGGAAGGTTCGGCTTCGACAGCCTGAACAGCGAAATGAGAATCAGTGCGCCGATGAAAAGGGTGAACGGCGAGCTCCGGGAGACGACCTGGGAGGACGCCCTTTCTACGGCTGCCGCGAGACTGAAAGAGGCCGGTCCGGAGGCGGCGATTGTCAGCAGTGCAAATATTCTGAACGAGGATGCGCTTTTGCTGAAAAAGCTGGCGGCCGACGTGGTGAAGACGAAGAACGTCGATTCTTCCGTGACCCTCTATTCGGATTACAATTCATTGAAGAACGGCGCAGCTGACCTGCAGAAGTCCGATCTGTTTATCCTCGCGGGGACCGCGCCTGATCAGTGGACGAGGGTCCTTCCAGCCCTGGACGCCGTGATCAGAAAGAAGATGAACAATGACGGCGCCAAGCTGATCGTTATCAATTCAGGCGATCCTAAGATTGCGTCGAAGGCGACGGTTAACCTGAAGGGCGACGAAGTGAAAAAGCTGGAGGAACTTGCCCAGGCGATGATTTCCAAGGGCATTAAGGCACCGAAGGAGATGATCGAGGCCCTCACGTCCGTCGATCCCTCGGACGAGGCGATGAACGCGGCTGACCTCCTCATCGCGGCCAAATCACCAGTGCTCCTTGCCGCCCCTTCTCTTTACAAGGCCGCTGCCAACCTTTCGCTTATAAAGTCTGAGGCTTTTTCAGTTCCCCTTGAGGCGAATGCTAAAGGTGTGGTGCTTATGGGCCTCACGACGGAAGGGAAGAAATTCCGGGAGATGGTTTCTTCCCCCTCAAAGGCACTTTATGTGATAGGTGAAGTGCCGGTCGGCACGAGGCCTGAGACGGAGTTTCTGGTTGTCCAGGCGTCACACATGACCGGACTTGCGAAGGAGGCCGACGTGGTTCTTCCTTCGGCGTCCGCCCTCGAATCCGAGGGGACGATCGTGGATTATACCGGAAGGTTGAAAGGAGTGAAGAAAGCTGTCGAGCCTGCCGGTGAAGCGCTTTCTCATTCCGAGATATTCATTGCCGTTGCCAAGGCAATGGGTTCTGCGTTGAAGATGCCGAAGGACACCGAGATAAAGAAAGCGCTGAAAGGCACGGTGAAGGCGACCTTCAGTCCATTCAGAAGAGACAAGGACCTCGACGTGGATGTCGAAAAGTTTAACGAAGATATAAATGTCTCTACGGTCAACGGGTCAAGGCTGCGCTGGCTCAAGGAACTCGAAAAGGGAGTGGCCGCGTAGAACCCGACGGATCCTGCACAGATA
>JBJKOV010000449.1:0-2034 GCA_046707105.1 Thermodesulfovibrionales bacterium | reverse complement strand
ACTTCCAGATGCCGGAGCCCGGTGCCAAAGGTTATTACCTGGAAGTCAGGAATGATGTGCAGGGAATAGGAAAGACGATATTTGACGATTCATCATATTACGGCAGTAACGGCAGGCTGCAGGGTATAATCGAGATGGGCAATATCGTCAATCGCTTTTCAGGTCCTGGCGATCCGAGGTTCGAAGAAACGCTGAACACCCTCGCCCATGAACAGATGCACAGGTGGGGCGCATCGGTAAAGTTCAAAGACGGATCTGGCAATCTGAGCGGCGCACTGCTTGGTAAAGGCGGTAGTCACTGGAGTTATCTTCTGGATTCGGACGCGTCGGTCATGTACGGCAACGACTGGCATGACAATAAGGACGGGACGTTTACATCCACCGGGGGAGGGAAATATTACAGCGCCCTCGATCTCTATCTGGCCGGTTTCTACGACAAATCTCATGTGCCGCCGATGGTTCTCATCGGCAATCCCTCTGTAGATCCTGCGAAGCTGCCGGAGGTCGGAGCAACGATTGCCGGAACTGCAGAATCTGTCACCATAGAGAACATTATCGCCGCGGAGGGCGCCAGGATTCCCGACTCTTCTTCATCGCAGAAGACTTTTAAGACTGCCTTTATATTGATAGCCAGGCCGAATACGTTCACCGGGAACGAGCTTCCGGAAATCGAAAACCTTAGAAACGCATGGTCTGGAAGGTTTGCGGAACTGACAGGCGGCAAAGGCAGTATCACCGATGTTGTACCGAATATCACTGTAACGGTATCCTCTCCGTCTAACGCCGATACGATTACCGGCCCTGACGTAACCGTGAAGGGGACTATTATCAATTCAACAGGCAATGAAACAGGGCTCACTGTTAACGGGGCCATGGCAGCAGTATCTGGTGATCAGTTCATCGCAAGCCATGTACCTTTGGTCGAAGGGGCGAACACGATTACTGTGACTGCAGCAGATAGCGCAGGAACCACGGCGACGACTTCTATAACTGTGAACGACGTGGCGGGAGACTATATAAGGCTCATCTCCAATGTGGAATCAGGCATATCTCCTCTTGAGATATCGCTGAGAATTGACGGATCATTCAGTATCGACAATTCGAACATGAATGTCACCGGCCCCGCTGCAGTCGAGCTGATCGACAACCCAAGCCCCGATGAATACACGATCAAACTGACGGCCGAAGGGACTTATTACTTTACTGCCGGCGTCACCGGGCCCGACGGAAATACATATCAGAATACCACGGTGATAACCGTAATAAACAAAGAGCAGCTTGACAGGCTGCTTAAGGCAAAGTGGGAGGGGATGAAGGTGGCAATGAAGGAAGGCGACATAGAAAAGACTTTAGGTTTATTTCTGGATGGCTCAAAAGATCAATACCGTGAAATATTCGGACTGCTTCAGGTTCAAATGCCAACACTTGCCTCAGAGATGAGAGAGATAAACTTCATAGAATTATATGGTAACGTCGCAGAATATTTTATAACGCGACCACAACGCGGAACAGATATAAGCTATTTTATCTATTTTGCAAAGGACGGAGACGGCATATGGAAAATAGACAGGTTTTAGGTATGACGAGAAAACGTAAGGAAATTACAACAATGAGTGCCTATTATGAATAAATTTGTTTTGACTATTCTGGCTGTCTTTTTTTTCTTTTCGCCTTCAGCCTTCGCAAGCTGCGGATGGCTCATTTATCATGAGCATGCGTTTCGAGGCAAAGTTGTAGACGCAGAAACAAGAAAGCCGATAGAAGGTGCTGTGGTTGTCGCAATGTACAAGATCAGAGAATACAGCTTTGTGCAGTCTGACGCAGTTGTGGCAGATGTAAAAGAGGTTTTAACTGACAAACATGGAGAATTCCGGATTCCGCAACACACCTTTTTCAGTCTCTACCCGGTGGCCAGAGGCGAAACAACGACGTTTCTTATTTTTAAACCCGGCTATGCCAGCATTTCTGAGTTGAGCCTGGGAGATATATTGTCTGGAGGAGGGGGAAAAGAAGGAGAACTGCCGTGGATAGAAA
>JBJKOV010000448.1:0-2243 GCA_046707105.1 Thermodesulfovibrionales bacterium | reverse complement strand
CTCGCTATCTCTTTATCCACGCCGCTCTCGGTAATGAACTGGGCTATCTTTGAGGCGGTAAACTTGCCTGCGGCCCAGGCTGTCAGGACCGAAAGCCCCTCGCAGTCCATCACCGCGAGCCGGCTGGCAACCTTGCTGTTCTCTATCTCACCTGACACGATAAAGTATGTCAGGGAGAAATTGGTGGTGATAAACAGAGGCGATTCCGGCTTAGGCTCGCCTATATTGTAGACCTTCTGTTCGACCTGCATCGGGACCTGCGGGTCCGTATAGATGTTCTGTCTCAGTGCAAAGAGCGCAACGTTCTTCCACTTCTCTATATTTTTCATCACGACGATAGAGGCGTACTTCGTCACACCAAGGGAAGCAACCAGGGACTCCAGAAGGGCGTCATCCCTCTGCACGAAGTTTATTATCGGATATCCCAGGGGCTTGAAATTCTTCTTTACCGCGGCCCTCCTGATCAAGGTATTATGCTCAAGGATCTCCTTCGCCTTCCTTGCACCCGAATCCAGGACCATGTCTTCCACGCCCAGGGACTTCACCTTCTCGGTCAGAGTCGTCAGTTCATCGAGACCGTTGGCGGATATGCCGAGCACCGCCTTATTGGCCTTGGCGATGTTCGCCATCGCCTCTGCATTGGAAGCACCGGCGCCGTAAAGGAGCGGCTTCTGGCCCGCAAAAACCTTCACTGCCGCCTCGGCTGCCTGAACGTTTTCGGTGCATATGATTACGGGCACGCCGGGAGCCTTTGCCGCAACGGTCTTCGCAGCAGCCTCAAGCTTTCCGGCATCGCCAGACGCATTAGTAAGAGCGATGGCGTCGACCCTCAGTTTTTGCCCGACCCTGTCTATCTCCGAATTCATCACCTCTTCGGCAACGCCGGCTATCTCAGCCTCAGAAAGGGTATCCTGTATTTCCACGGCATATGCACAGGGGTTGACGAATTTCTTGTCATGCCTGAAGAGGACCGTCTCCTCCCCCATTTTCACCGCCTTGTCGCCGGCCCCCAGAGTGATCGGTCTCACAGGCGGGGCAGAGGCCTCGCCGAGAACCTTTTTTGCCTCGTCGGAGACATCCGGGCAGGAATCAAGAGAGGCCTGCCTCTGGGCAAGCTTCATGGCGAAGGCCAGACAGGTTGGAAACCCGCATTTCTTGCAGTTCGTCTTCGGTAAAAGTTTGAATATTTCAACGCCCGATAAAGCCATTTTAAAACCTCCGGTTTTTTCGTGATCCGTAAATCGTGATCCGTAATGTGCTGTCCGCGTTTCTCATACTGGTAACGAATCACGCATAACGTTGTTTTATATCAGTTCCTCCATCATCTTCTGGACCGCCTCTATCGCCTTCGGATGCCTCATTATCAGCACTTCGGCGCCCGATATGAGAAGCGAAGCAGCCGTGACAGCCTCCCAGGCTATTCCTCTTTCCCCGGCGGCGCCCCACTGCGGCATATCGGCCTCCGATGCCTGGGTTTCCTTGATCTTCCAGACATACATGCCGACGTCTCCAAGCATCGGCGGCTGCATGATAGCATCGTTTTGCGTCAGGGCGGCAAGCCTTATCCTCTCCATCACAGAATAGGTATATTCAAGGCCGTATCCCAGAGCGGAACACATCGGATCGGTAATCAGCCTCTCCTTCTCGAACCCCATCTGGGTGATGAGTATGTTCAACTGCTTCGAAAGGTTGATGTCCAGCTCCGACATTGCTATAAGCTTATGGTTGTTGGCCATGGCCGCGGCGGCTATTGTCTTGTAATTGGCCTCCTGAGCCTTCCCTATGACGCAATTCTTCCCCTTGGCTGCTTCAGAGACGGCCACCAGGACCGCAGCGTCCTTCTCCGCGTGATTGCTGCCGAGTATGATCAGGGGAACGCTTATCGCGGCCAGCACATCCTTCACTGTCTTCGAGGCGTCTTCCGGAGAGCGGTTCTCCCTGTCGGGATGGGTGCCGATCAACCGCAGGGCTATCGCCTTCGCCTTGAGCTCGTCCTGGCAGTGCCTGGCCCATTTTACCGGGTCATCGGAAATGCCCTCGTATGGCTTCCTGACGTTCTCCGGCCAGTCTGCAGGCGGCACATCCTGTATTTCATAAACGATCAGGGGGCTGTTCGGAGTCACCCCTTCAAAGGAATGGAACGGCAGGACGTTCTCTCCGCCGAAGGCGACCCCACCCTCGCCTGTTCCGATGGAAACCGGATATACCTTTCCCGAATAAGTCTCCTTGGTCGGTGTAAAAGC
>JBJKOV010000447.1:0-2914 GCA_046707105.1 Thermodesulfovibrionales bacterium | reverse complement strand
TGATCGAACAGACCATCAAACAGCAGCTTCCCGATGATTTCCAGAGAGCGGAATTCCTTCTCGAACACGGCCTTATCGACAAGATCGTTGACAGAAAGAATATGAAGGAGACCGTGGCGAAAGTCATAGAACTGCTTGCATGAGATATAAGAGGACGGTAGAATACCTCTACGGGCTGCAGAAGCACGGAATGAAATTCGGCCTCGACAATATCACCAGACTCCTTCAAGTACTCGGTAACCCCCACCATTCTTTCCGTTCCGTCCATGTCGCCGGCACGAACGGGAAGGGTTCTACGTCGTCCATGACAGAGTCGATCATAAGAACCTCCGGACGCAGGACCGGCCTCTTCACGTCGCCCCATTTGGTCAGCTTTACGGAGAGAATACGGGTCGACGGCCTGGAGATAAGCGAAGAGGATGTGGTTGGACTCGCCGAAGAGGTGAGAGGGGTTGTCGGGAAAATCGAGGACTTTTCCCCCACTTTTTTTGAGGTTGTTACAGCGATGGCCTTTCTTTATTTCAGGCGGAGGGAGGTCGAATGGGCTGTTGTCGAGGTCGGACTCGGGGGCAGACTTGACGCTACGAACACGATCCTTCCTGAAGTAACCGTTCTCACCGCCATAGGCCTTGATCACCGCGAATTCCTCGGTACCACGCTACGCGAGGTGGCTGCCGAAAAAGCCGGGGTGATCAAGCCCGGCGTGCCGGTGGTTACGGCACCACAGGCACCTGAGGTGATTGAAGTCATCGAAGCCCGTTCTTCAGAAAAAAAAGCCCATCTTTTCAGGTGCGGACTGGAATTTTCGTCCTCGTTGATACTGGAAGACGCCCATGGCCTCTCTTTCCGTTACCGGGGGGAAAGGGAATACGACGATCTCCGTCTTCCTCTCTCCGGCGAGCACCAGATAATAAATGCGGCGCTTGCAGTCAAAACGGCGGAGATATTGACGGGAAAATATCCCGGTATGATATGCGGCGTAAGGGACGGTCTTGGGGCGGTGAGATGGCCGGGAAGGATGGAGGTTGTGAAGGAAGATCCGGTGATAATGATCGACGGCGCCCACAACCCGGATGCAGCCGGTGCCCTTGCGTCGCATCTCGGCAAGATGCCTTCCCGCGGGTACGGAAGGGTCATCATGATCATCGGGATAATGGAGGACAAAGATATAGACGGAATACTCAGGTACCTGCTCCCGCTTGCATCAGTGGTGATATTTACCGCCGCGTCTTACAGCAGGGCCGCCTCGGCCGAGGTTCTCTCCGCCCACGCTGCGTCACTTGGGTATCCCTCGGTTCTTTCGACCGGGGTCGCCGACGCCCTCCGGAAGGCAGAAAGGCTGTATGAGGCTGGAGACATCATCGTTGTAACAGGTTCTTTCTATACCATAGGAGAGGCGAAGGAAGTCCTGGGCAACAAAGGAGTGCTTTCGAGGCTCAGGGAATGAAGCCGGCAAGGTGCGTGGAGGGATGTTCAAAACTCACAGAAGGTTATCTGCCGGCCGTCATCCTTCTCGCCTGCATTTTATGCCTCTTCTGCGCTGCCCGGTCCTTTGCCGCTGAAGGGCTGACGGTCATTACCGCTGACAACCTCCAGTATCTTTCAGACAAGAAGGAGTATGTGGCCTCCGGCTCGGTGGAAGTGAAAAGAGAGGGGGCCGTCATACATGCCGACAAGGTCATCTACTATGAGGAGACCTCGGAGACTGTTGCCACTGGCCACTTTACTTATGAAGATAAAGAGATGTCCATCACAGCCGAAAGGGCCGAGATGAACATGAATAAAAAAACAGGAAGACTGCACAATGCCGAAATCCGCTATAAAAAGGATAACTATCACCTTTATGCAGCCGAAATAGAAAAAAGGGGAGAGAATTACTACTACAGCCCCGAGGCGAGCTTTACCACCTGCGACGCGCCGTTGCCGGCCTGGTGTTTTAAAGCTAAAAAGGTAGACGTGCTCGTCGGCCGGGAGGTCAAGGGACGGGATGCATCCTTCCGCATAAAAGGTCTTCCAGTTTTTTATACTCCATATCTCTGGACATCGCTGACGGCCGAGCGAAAGACAGGTTTTCTTGCGCCTACCATCGGCTATACGAGGGAAAGGGGAGTCGAAGCTGGTATTCCGTTTTACTGGGCGATATCGGACAGCAGCGATGCCACCTTTATAATCGATGAATACGGAAAAGGCGGGACTGGGACCGGTCTTGAATATCGGTTCGTCAGACCTGATATAACTAAGAGTGACTGGTGGGCTTACCATATAAAAGACCCGCTGACCGATAAGGACTTCTGGCAGGTAAAGGCCCTGCATGAGCAACGGAGTGCGGAGGGGCCTGGAGGCTTTCTTGATATCGATTATGTAAACCAGAAGGATTTTTACCGGCAGTTCAGCACCCACTACCAGACCACGACTCTCAGGTTTCTCCAGTCTACCGGTGAATTCAACCTGCCCCTTCCGAATGCGCGGCTATATCTCCTTTCCCAATATTGGGTGGACCTGCTGGACGATACCGGGAATGTTCCGCAGAGGCTTCCTGAAGCTGGTTATGTGCTGAACTACACCCGAACGGGGGACTTCATGGTCTCCGGGGACGTTAATGCGGTGAACTTTTGGCGTGAAAACGGGACTTCGACGCGAAGGATCGACTTTTATCCCAGATTGCTTAACTCCATCGGCAGCGACTTCGTACTCACCCAGATGGCAGCTGTACGGGCTACAGGATATTCTTTTTACAAGGACCAGGAAGGTAATGATCAGGAGGCTGCAAGGGGTTCCTTTGAATACGACATAACCGGTCACACACGGCTGTACAGGACCTACTCATATTTTACCCACGTCATAGAGCCGTCGATCAGGTATCATTTCATCTATTCTTCCGAAAATGACCTCCCTGTCTTCGATTCCACCGAGC
>JBJKOV010000446.1:0-1852 GCA_046707105.1 Thermodesulfovibrionales bacterium | reverse complement strand
CAGTTCCGGCACGATCAGCAAGCTCATGGAAGACCCCGAGCTATACGACAATCTCAACAAGGCTTCCATGCAGTTGTCGCTGATCCTTGAAAAGGTGGACAAGGGCAAGGGCGCGGCAGGGGCCCTCATCAACGACGATGAGCTTGCGCAGGAATTGAAGGAGACGATAAAGGAGCTCAAGGAGCTGACGGCGAATATCAAGGATCATCCGGGGAGGTATTTCAAGTTCAGTCTGTTCTGAAAGGGCCGCGTCTCCGTTCCGACCGCAATATCAGTACCCTCCGAGTTTAAAAGGGAGGAAGACAACCGGCAGCAGGGATATTGCCACAAACAGTACGATGGCCGACACCGCAACAAGTGCCCACCGCTTCTGGATCGCCGGGATGATCGACGACAAAGACCTTATATTCCTGAAGGGTTCGACGACCCCCGTCATTACGCCGAAGAAGCTGCCGGTGAAAAGGGACGCATAAAGGGGATATCCGACATAGTAATACCCGGACTGCAGGATGTCGAAGGGGCAGTGGTGGGTGGGGAGCTGATAGAAGTAAAGCGAGATGAAGGAGAGCACGGCCGCTATCGATGCGATAAAAAACAGGCCCGAGAGTACCGAAAGGGAAACGACATGCATTTTCCTCCCCGTTTTTACTGCGGCGAAGCCGGAGGCGACTGTCACGGCAAAAAGGGAATAGAAGACAAACTGTGTCATCCGCACCGGCAGGAATGCTATTGAACTGGCGATGTTTCCGCCTCCCTCGCTGAAGAGCACACCGCAGCAGGAGGTTATGACATCGGGACTGATGCGGCTGAAATACTCGATCTGGAGAATATATCCTGCCAACACGACAGGGAAGATGACGAGCAGAAGCCTGTACTTTGTCCTGGTGAGCGGATAATCTTCGACCTTGCTGTCTATGTGGTTCAGGGCTATCCAGGACGCAGAAAGAAAGAGCGCTGCTATTTTTGCGTAGAGGGCCGGAAAACCGTAGGCATTTGCATTCAGCGACCCTGTTGCGCACATGGCGCCCACAAGCAGATTATGAAGGTCGTCGGCGGTGTAGATGAAGAGGAAGACCGACACGACCTCGAACAGGAGTCCATACGGGACGAGAGTGGAAACCAGGTATGTCTTTCTCTCAAGCTCGAGCTGCTCCTCGGAACTGCTTGTGATGTCCCATCTGAAGAGGATCTTCAGCCCCAGGGCCGAGGCAAACAGCAGAAGGAGCAGAGTGATGCTCGAACCGACTATCAGCGCTAAAACACCCGGCTGTATTATCATTGCCGGCTAATTCCCTGATACGTGCCGCACCCCTCCATCCCGCATTTCAACAACGAGGCCGACGAACTCATTGTCGAAGACGAGCGGGTCGTGAGAGGCGATGACGATGGTTTTGCCCGTCCTCCCGAAGTCCCTCATGATGTCCATAAAGTCCCTGGAGAGGGCTGTGTCGAGGTGAGCGGTGGGTTCATCTGCAAGGATGATGTCCGGATCGTTTATAAGCGCCCTGGCGATGGCCGTCCGCTGCTGTTCTCCGCCCGAGAGGCCCTGGACAGGGAAGTCCCTGCGCTTCGACATGCCGAGGCTTTCCAGTATTCCCGCCGCCCTTTTTCTAAGATCGGAAATCTTCATGTCTGTGGGATAGTGGGGGAGCATCACATTTTCGACAACACTCATGCCGGATATAAGGTT
Source organism: Thermodesulfovibrionales bacterium (assembly GCA_046707105.1). Lineage (GTDB taxonomy): Bacteria > Nitrospirota > Thermodesulfovibrionia > Thermodesulfovibrionales > UBA6898 > JARRRD01. The sequence goes on along the minus strand of JBJKOV010000446.1, from coordinate 162 downwards.
GAACTGCTGGAAGATGAAGCCGAAGGTCTTCCTGCGTATTTCGGTCAGAAACCTTTCCGGCAGGTGAGAGATGTCCCTGCCTTCCACGTTGATGGACCCTGAAGTCGGACGCGTCATGCAGCCTATGAGCGAGAGAAGGGTCGTCTTCCCGGAACCGCTGGG
>JBJKOV010000445.1:0-1762 GCA_046707105.1 Thermodesulfovibrionales bacterium | reverse complement strand
CATCCGGGGCGCCCGAAGAGGAAGCAGACGGTTACTAAAAAGGAGGCCAGATCGTGGAAAAATGTCCTGCCTGCACCACAAGCCGCAGTCATACGGAGAAGTTTGAAAAGATCCTGTCGGCCATATCAGGTGAACTGAAAATGAGGGACATCGCGTGTGTGGATGACAGGGAGGAACTGGCGACGGCCCTGTCCGTGCTGGTTGCGGATTCTCTCGAAATAGATATTTATGAATAGTACGGTGTCTCAGTAGCGGAGACGGAGACGCACTATTTCTCCTTCAGTCTTTTGTAAAAAAAGCCGTCAACCGACCATCTGCCCCCGCCCCTGATCATGAGGAAGGTTGTGATGGCCACCACCAGTAGGTGGTACTCGAATCCCTCTCCGGCCTGCTTGCCGGCCCAGTTCATGAAAAACCCGTTCTTCCAATGTATAAGGGCAACGGCGACCACCATATTCACCGTAATGCCGAAGGCAGCCACCCTCGTCAGAAGGCCGGTAATAAGTCCGAGGGATCCGGCCGATTCGGCCAGTATGGCCAGGAAAGCAAAAAAAGCGGGTATGCCGAGGCCCTGCTGAAACGTATGCATCGCACCTTCAAACCCGTTTCCTCCGAACCAGCCGAAGGCTTTTTGCATGCCGTGGGGAAAAAAGACCACACCGAGAAGAAACCTCAGGATAAAGATGGCGGTATCGTCTTCAGTACGAAACAATTTCTTTAACATGATGTCCTCCGTGCCGGAAATTATCTAAAGTATATCAGACATTTCACGGCACGGCATTGTCATCGGAATTCGCTGATTGACCGGCAGTTCTTTTTGGTTGCGCCGACCGTTGGACTTAACCTTGCAGATGCATGAATCCTTCAACGAACAGGGGGGCAGGGGTTGTCCGCCTCCTGTTTATGCAGCGGCAGGTTGAACTCCACTTCCCTCTGCCGGAAGGGACAAAGGAAACGGAGAGAAACAGCAGAGAGCCTCATTCCCTCGTTGTTCTTGTTCCCCCTGCCGTACTTCGGATCGCCCATGACCGGATGGCCCGACATTTCCAGGTGGCGGCGAATCTGGTGGAGTCGTCCTGTCTTTATGGTCAGCCTGACGATTGAGGTGCCGCTCTCCGGGTCGAACGATTCCACGTCGAATTCCGTAAAAGCCTCCTTGCCGTCGAGCGGCCGGTCTATTGTTCCCCTCCGCCCCTCCTTCCTCATGTCGCCCATGACCTCTGCACGGTATTCCTTGAGGATGCTGTTTTTCCGGAAAAGTTCTGAAAGCCTCGCGGCAGCGGCGCTGCTGTGGGCCAGAAGCATGAGCCCCTCGGCCTCGCGGTCCAGGCGGTGAACCAGAAATACCCGGCGTGAGGGGAAGAGCAGTTCCGCCTGCCGTGTCAGTGAACAATGATCGCCGAACGCCGTCCCCTGGGCGAGCAGTCCGGGGGGCTTGTACCATACGCTGTAATGAACGCAGTCGTTAAGGCAGACGGCCTGCGAAGGTGTCAGCGAGAGCAGTTTTTCATCATAGTAGAGTTCTATCCTGTCGCCGGTACTCAGTTTGGCCGTTGCCTTGCGCAGCCTCGTCATCCCGCCCTTCTTTCTCCTCAGACGGACGGCTCCCTTATTCATCGCGTCTTTGACACGGCTTTTGGAGAGCCCGGTCCCGGAAGCCAGAAAGTCGCAGGCGGTGACAGGCGGGCGGGCTTCGACGGTTTCTCTGAAGATAATATGGGTCGTCACTGATTCTGTCATTCCGGATTCTCCGGCATATTTA
>JBJKOV010000444.1:0-23401 GCA_046707105.1 Thermodesulfovibrionales bacterium | reverse complement strand
AAGAGGCCCTGCGCAGGGCGACAAATCCTGACGATTTCGCTCTCAAGGTAAAAGGGATACAATCCACCAGCGACCTTACCTTTGATGGAGATACACAGGGCGAAGAAATGAAAGTTGACAGATTCGGCCAGTGAAGCAAGGTTGTATGCGCTGAAACTGCTCGGCTACAGGGGCAGAAGCGAGAGGGAATTGCGCGAGAGGCTGGGGCGAAAAGGCTTCCAAAAGGATATAATAGACCGTGCGCTGCTGCATCTTAAAGAAGCCGGATTTATCGACGATACGGCACTCGCTGCAGACCTGAAGAGGCAGGCATTCGAACGGAAACTGCTCGGCTACGAGGGTGCAAAATCATTTCTGCTGAGAAGGGGCCTTTCCCGGCCCATCGTGGAGTCGGCGCTCGCCTACGATGAAGAGGCTGAAGTGGAGAAGGCCGTAAAATGTCTGGACAAAAAGATGTCGTCTATGGGAGATTATCCTGCTCAGGAAAAGAAGAGAAAGCTCTGGAATTTTCTGGCCCGGAGGGGTTATGCTTCGGCAGTTATCCGTGAGGCAATGAAAGATTTCTATTTCGAAGAGGAGGTCTGACAGTGAGGAATATGAGGTTGTCTGTTTTACTGGTTGCACTTTTTCTGGCGGCAGGCTGCGCCACTTCGGCAAGGTACTCGGTCGGGGAAATACAGAATTATCCGCCTGCGGTCCAGGAACATATCAAGAACAAAGAGGTTAGTCTTGGAATGACCATGACGCAGGTCAGGTATTCCTGGGGTGCGCCGGACAGTATAAGGGTAATGGAACCTGAAAACGGCAAGGAGCGGATTCAGTGGACCTATAAAAAGATGATCTTTTCTAAAACAAGGCTGATTTTTACGGACGGTATTCTGGGGGAGATAGTGAGCAGTGAGCCGGGGGTGGCGAAATAACCATGACAGGCGCGGAGATACGGGCTACGTTCCTGGATTTCTTCAGGGCAAGAGGTCATGAGGTGGTGGCGAGTTCATCTCTTATTCCCGCCAACGATCCTACCCTTTTGTTCACTAACGCCGGCATGGTTCAGTTTAAATCGGTTTTTCTCGGCGACGAACGCCTGCCATTCAGGAGAGCCACGTCCAGCCAGAAATGTCTGAGGGCGGGAGGCAAGCATAACGACCTCGAAAATGTTGGCCATACTGCGCGACATCACACATTTTTCGAGATGCTCGGGAACTTTTCTTTCGGCGACTATTTCAAACGGGAGGCCATACAGTTCGCATGGGATCTTCTCACCGACGTTTTCGGATTGCCGAAGGAACGTTTATGGGTGTCTGTGTACGAGGAAGATGACGAGGCTGCCGCGCTCTGGGCTGATCTTACGGACGTTGGAAAAGGCAAGATAGTGAGGCTGGGAGCGAAGGACAACTTCTGGCAGATGGGTGACACAGGCCCCTGCGGGCCATGTTCGGAAATAATCATAGATCAGGGGAGCGAAATCGGTTGTGGAAGGCCTGATTGCGGGGTTGGCTGTGATTGCGACAGGTATCTTGAAATCTGGAACCTCGTTTTCATGCAATATGACAGGGATAAGACAGGGGTGTTATCACCTCTTCCGAGGCCGAGCATAGACACGGGCATGGGCCTTGAGAGAATGGCGGCTGTCCTGCAGGGAAAACACAATAATTTCGATTCCGATATATTTTCTCCTATCATTAGCGACATATGCAGCTTTTCCCGGAAGAGTTACGGCACTGACAGTGTGACCGATACCGCCATCCGGGTGATTGCCGACCACATCCGGGCCGTCAGTTTTTTGCTTTCAGAGGGACTGGCTCCATCGAACGAGGGAAAAGGCTATGTTTTGCGGAGGATCATCAGAAGGGCCTCCCGTTACGCCAAGTCCCTTGATATTGAGGATCCTATACTGTATAAGCTCTGCGAATCCGTTTCCAGGTCCATGGGGCAAGCGTATCCTGAGCTGATTGAAGAGCAGTCGAGGGTCAAGAAGATGCTCAGGATGGAGGAGGAAAGATTCAACAGAACCCTGGAACAGGGCCTTTTACTCCTGAACGACATAATCGTGGGTCTTCAGCAGTCCGGTCGGAATGTCATACCGGGAGGCGATCTTTTCAAGCTCTACGATACCTTCGGGTTTCCCATTGACATCGCGAGAGACGTTGCAGCCGAAAAGGGCCTGACTATCGATGAGGCGGGCTATCACAGGGAAATGGAGATACAGAAGACGAAGGCGAAGGCATCCTGGTCGGTGGAAGAAATGGGCGCGGCACCGGTTTATAAAGACCTTGTCGATCAGCATGGAAAGACGGAGTTCACAGGATACGAAGAAACAGAGTCGGAGTCAACGGTCCTTGCGGTTATTGTGAACGGAGAAGCTGTCGCCGAAATCAATGCGGGAGACGACGGCGAAGTCCTCCTTGACCGGACACCCTTTTACGCAGAGTCCGGCGGTCAGGTGGGTGACACGGGGGAATTATCGTCGGCGGGAATGAAGACGGTTGTATTGGATACGAGGAAACCCGTCGAGGGACTGCATATTCACAAGGTGAAGGTCGAAGAAGGCCTGCTGAAGATAGGAGCAAAAGTTCTCTCGCGGGTGGACATGCGGAAGAGGGCTGCAACGATGAGAAACCATACCGCGACACACCTTCTCCACGCCGCGCTCAGAAATATAGTGGGGGAGCATGTCAAACAGGCCGGCTCTTATGTGTCGCCTGAAAGGCTCCGTTTTGATTTCACACATTTCAGTCCTCTTGGAGACGAGCTCAACGAGCAACTGGAAAACGAGGTCAACAAAAATATTATGAAGGACTTAACGGTCCGGACGACCGTGATGGAGACAAAAAAGGCGATTGACGCCGGCGTCATCGCTCTGTTCGGGGAGAAGTACGGCGAGAAAGTGAGGGTGCTGGCGATATCGGATGTCAGCTCGGAGTTATGCGGGGGAACGCATGCGGCCGCGACGGGAGAGATCGGCCTTTTCAAGATACTGTCCGAGGGGAGTGTGGCCTCCGGCATAAGAAGAATAGAGGCTGTCACCGGCTGGGAGGCGATCCGTTACTTCAGGGAAAAAGAGAAAGAACTGGGCCGGATCTCCGAATTCCTCAAGACGGCCGAGAATCCTGCGGAGAAGGTTCAAAAAATGGTAGCCGAAATGAAGGAACTGGAAAGGTCGCTGGAGAAGCTGAAAGGTAGAACCGCATCGGATGTTTCGGCCGTCATCCTCGAAAAAGCGAGGGATGTAGCCGGCGTTAAGGTTGTTGCCTCGAGGCTTGAGGGCATCGAGCCGAAGGATCTCCGGGTGACTGCCGACAATGTTAGGGACGGCATTGGTTCGGGAATTTTACTTCTGGCCTCGGTTAAAGACGAGCAGGCCTCATTTGTGGCTATGGTAACGAAAGACCTCACGGACAGGTATAATGCCGGCAATATACTTAAAGAGGTTGCGGCCGCCGCCGGGGGGAGGGGAGGGGGAAAACCCGATATCGCTCAGGGCGGCACGAAAGACATCAAAAAACTGGACAAAGCCCTCGAATCATTATACGATATAGTTGGACGGCGGTAACAGGCGCTGATATTCTGATAAACGGGGTTGCAGTCGCCCCGTATTACTCGATTCAAGGGGGTTATTTATGTCACTGTTCGACGTTTTGAGAAATGCACTGCTGGCCGGTTTCGGCGTACAGGAAAAGGTGAAGGAGTTCGTTGACGACCTTGTGAAGAAAGGTGAACTCAGCGAATCGCAGGGGGCAAAACTCGTAAGGGAGTGGTCCGAAAAGTTCGAGAAGAATACGGAAGACCTGAGCAAGAGCCTCAACGAGATGGTCGGCAAGACACTCGAAAAAATGAACCTGTCGACCAAAGACGACATCCAGAAACTGAACGAAAAAGTGGATACCCTCTCATCGAGGGTGTCGAAGATGGAAGGTGCAAAGGGGGAGGGGCAGGAAGGCCGATAGATGCCTGTCAACCTTCTGACTGTTAGAAGAACCTACAGAAACGTCAACAGGATCCGGCAGATCGTCAATGTTTTTTTGAAGTACGGCTTCGGAAAAATAATCGACCAACTCCACCTAAGCAGGTTCATTCCCTTCAGACAAAGATTCAAAGCGTTTGGTCAGTGGCCCTCTCTCAAGAGTCCCACGGTCCCGGAACGGCTCCGCAAGGCCTTCGCGGAACTCGGACCGAGTTTTATAAAACTTGCGCAGATCCTTTCCACAAGGCCGGATCTTATCACGAAGCCGTTCTCGGATGAATTCAAGAAACTTCAGGACAGGGTGCCCCAATTTCCTGTTAAAGAGGCGATAGGCATAATCGAGCAGGAAATAGGGCTCCCTATAGACAGTATCTTTTCCTACTTCGACAATATACCGGTTGCCGCCGCTTCCATTTCACAGGTACACCAGGGCAGGCTACTCGACGGCAGCGACGTTATTGTAAAAGTGCAGCGCCCTGAGATCGGAGAACAGATCGAGACCGACATCAGCATACTTACCACAGCGGCAAACCTCATGGAGAGATATGTCCCGGAGAGCATATTCTTCAACCCCAAAGGCATCGTTGAGGAATTCACCAGGACCGTGAGGAAAGAGCTCGATTTTACTGAAGAGGCGAGAAACGGCTGCAGGTTCAGGCGAAGCTTTGAGAAGAGTCAGGACGTATATATCCCGAGGATCTTCGCCGAATTTACGAGCGAAAAGGTCGTCTTCATGGAGAGGATTGAAGGTGTCAGGATCGATGATATTGAAGGTATTACACGGCTTGGGCTCGACCGTGTGAGGCTTGCGAAGATCGGCGTCGACGCATACTTCAAGCAGATACTGGAAGACGGTTTTTTTCACGCCGACCCCCATGCCGGAAACATCTTCGCCATGCCGGACGGAAGGATAGCCTTTATGGATTTCGGGATCGTGGGGAGGGTCACTCCGCAGTTGAGGGAGACGATGGCCAACACGTTTCTTGCCCTCATTCACAGAGACTTCGACAAACTTATTGAGCAATATATAGAGCTGGGCCTTGTGCCCGAACATGCCGATCTCGACGTATTCAGAAGAGAGTTCAAGGCCGACCTTATGGACTTCCTGGAGCCCCTTTATGGTCTCACTCTGAAAGAGCTGAATTTTGCGGAATACATGGACACAGTGACCCATCTCGCCATAAAACACCATTTGAAGATCCCTTCGGACCTCCTGCTCGTGAACAAGGCGATGCTCATTCTGGAAAACCTCGGCACGGAATTGGACCCCAATTTCGACTTCATAGCCGCTGCAGAGCCTTATGCCAGTAAATTACTGAAGGAAAGGATAAGGCCGTCCCGCTTATATGAACGGGCGAGAAAGAACTTTATGGATGTAAGCGATTTCTTTGTCCTCTTTCCAAAGCAGATGAAACAGATTATTCGCAAGGTGCTGCGGGACGATGTCCACATAAAAATGACCCATGTCGGGCTTGATAAGCTTATCAGGGACATGGACCGGTCCAGCAACCGCATAGCCTTCAGCATGATCATCAGCGCGATTCTGCTCAGCTCTGCCATTATGCATGCAACGGGTGTGGGGCCGAAGGTCTACGGGATGTCCGTACTCGGTTTTCTCGCATTCGGAATCGCTTTTGTTCTCGGCATCTGGCTGATTATTTCTATAATAAGGTCGGGAAGATTGTAAGTCCTGTTGCCGCCTGCTAGTCTGCAAATACTGTTGCAATAAAAAATGGCTCTATTTATAATGTTAGGGTTATGGAGGACACTAGGTACTGTCTGTGCTGCGGGGAGCAGGTACCTTTCAACACATTCGAAAGGCATGGAAAAAGGGAGGTCACTTGCGCCTACTGCGGATTCACCCTTGACGTTCAGAAGCTTGGGTCCCAGGCCACTTCCAGACCGGGATATGCCCTGGTCACCGATGATTCCAAATATACCAGGAAAATAATAGAAGATATGATCAAGGAGAAGGATTTTTACTCCTCGGTACTCTCCTTCGAAAACGGTCTTGAACTTATATCTTCTTATTCGAAACTCGTTGTAGAAAAAAAGCCGGTCCGGATCTCGATCATCGATCTCAACATGCCTGTAATGGACGGTCTCACCGCTGCCAGGGCGATGCGTGCGCTGGAAGAGCAGAACGGGGTCGGGAGGGCGCCTATAATATTCTTTTCTGCAGTCAAGGCCGATCAGAGCCTCAAGGAGCAGATGGAGAGCCTCTCACCCGCAAATTATGTCAACAAAGGGTCGGATCCTGATCCTGATAAACTTGCCTCGCGGGTGGAATATCTCCTGACATACCTCGTCGAAAAGCACGACTGCCCCGCCGAATGAACTGAGTTCTTCAGGGTTTTCAGGCAACTTTGCCTGTCCATGGCCGGAAGAGCGGAATCGCAAGCCCTAATAGTGCCCGGCATTTATTCATAAAAGAACTTCTTTAAGAAATGTCGCAATAGGAAGCCCCAACAAAGTTTTTTTCTATGACTGATGCCCGACCGATTGTAAAATATTATCAGTATGAACGCCAATGATCTTCGCGATCTTGAAAAAAAGATCACTACCGATCCATATAACTCGGCAGTATTCCAAGCCGGAAGCAGCCTGGGGATATATCTCGTGGGAGGATATACACGCGATCTTCTCTCAAACAGAAGGAGTAGCGACCGGGATTACGTTGTGGCAGGGCCGATGGAGGGGCTTCTCAGGGAGGTCACTCTGGCCACGGACGGCAGGTTGGTCGAACTTGGCGGCGGGGCCTTGCATCGCATAGTTGTCAGGAACGGCGGGACGCTCGATTTTACAACACTTAGGGGCGATATTGAAAAGGATCTGGCCTGCCGTGACTTTACTATTAACTCCATTGCCTGGTCGCCCGGAAAAGGATGGATAGACACGAAAGGGGGAATAGACGACCTGCAACGTGGACTGCTCAGGATGATCGACGTCCGGAATTTGGTGGGCGATCCGCTGAGAATTTTAAGGGCGTACAGATTCGCAGGAGAATTCTCACTGGAAATCGAACCGGCGACCCGGGCGGCTTTGAGAAGGTTTTCCGGCCTTATTTCCAAGGCATCAAGTGAAAGAATAACTTCAGAGTTTTTCAAGATCTTAAACCTGACTAACGCGCCTCGCATGCTCGAAGCGATGTTGGAAGGAGGTCTGCTTACGTGCCTGATAAGTAGTTCTGGCAACGACTTAGAGAGACAGGTTAAAGTACTTCATAAACTTTACCTAATGTCGTTCAGGTCGTCCTTAAAGTATAAGTTCAAGGCAATGTTTTCTCAGGGTCTTACGTACCGTGGCCTGCTGGGCCTTGAGGTGCTGCTTGAAGGCCTTCCCGCGCATCTTTTTGCTCTCAGCGACAAAATCCTGAAAAAAATAATGCGCCTTAAGAGGGCCGGTGAGATCGTCGGGCTGTGGAGTGGAAAGCCACTGGGAATGGAGGCGCTCTTCGATGTGTTCGAGATTGCCGGGGATGCGGCTCCTGACCTTCTGCTGATACATGATCTCACCGCGCATCAGGGCTCCCTTGAGGAGTATGAGAGAATTCAGAAAGAAGGGCTGTTGACCGCGGAGCAGGTCAAGTCAGCACTCGGCATAGATCAGGGTGCCTCGCTGGGAAAAGCGCTAAGAGCGGTAAAGGAAGCCGAATTTGCCGGGCGCATAGCGACAAGGGAAGAAGCGTTGGACTTTTTACGGGGACCGATTTATTAGTCGGGGATGCAGACGAAAAGAATATCTTCGCATGTTATTTTACATAATATATCTTATCGGACGTTATATATAAACACAGAATGTCAGTAACTTGTTGGTATCACTGTTAGGAAGGTGGCTTTCCCGGGGATTATGTTGCCCTCTACAGCCCTGTCTATGTATTAGGCATCCGAAATAATATATGATATCAGTGACTTGCGCTCAACTTATCGCAATCCCGCGCAGCATTCCATCAATGAAGTCCGTTGGCCTTACAGACACAAGCGTTCCCTTGAGGAGTCCTTCGGCGGGAAGCATAATCTTCAGGTAATTCGCGGATGTGCTGCAGGTCAAATTCCCTTCGGCTGAATCTTCGATAATTACATCCAATTCTCTGCCAATCTGTCTCGCCATGTAGGAGCTTTTTTTAAGGATCGCGAGGTCGCGAAGTCTTGCGAGCCGGTCTGCCACAACCTGTTTCGACACAGTGGCACTCATACTTTCAGCCCTGGTGCCAGGGCGGACCGAGTAAGGAAAAATGTGAAGATAAGAGAAAGGAAGGTCGTTTATCAGGTTCCAGGTGTCGCTGAATTCACCATGCCCTTCTCCGGGAAAGCCGACAATCACATCAGTCCCCAGCGAGAGGTTATCCACCTTGTCAGCGACGAACCGGACGGCATTGCTGTAGTGCCCTGCATTATATCGCCGATTCATGAGCCGCAGTATTTTATCGCTACCGCTCTGCAAAGGGAGATGAAGGTGATTGCATATTCGTTCGTTCTGCATGATTTCTACGAGTTCATCGGTTAACTCTCCGATTTCAAGCGAACTCAACCTGAACCTTGCGATATCCGTTTGAGCAAGCAGCCTTTTCAGAAGAATGCTCAGACTTGACTTTACCTTCAGGTCGTGGCCGTAAAATCCCAGGTGGATCCCTGTCAGTACGATCTCATTATGCCCCTTTGACCCTATAGCCTGTGCCCGCTCGACTGCTTCCTCGGGAAGTATGCTCCTTGAGCCGCCCCTGGCCCGGGGAACTGAACAATAGGAACACTCGAAATTACAACCATCCTGTATCTTCAGATGAGGTCTCGACCGGGATGAGAGATTGTAGACGAGATCCGCCGGCCTTCCCGTAATCATGGTCACAATATCATATTTTTTCCTGTTCTCAACCACTTCGGAAACTCCAGGTATGGCTTTCACTTCAGAAGGCTTCAATTGCGAGTAACAGCCCGTAACAATCACCTTTGCTCCGGCCCTGGCTGCCCTTCGGACCAGCTGTCTCGAACTATAATCGCCCTTGGATGTTACGGTACAGGTGTTTACAATGCAGACATCTGGATTATCTTTTAATTCAACGATGGTAACACCATTTTCCTTTAGTGTTCCCTCAAGGACGGCGCTTTCTGCCTGGTTGACCCTGCAGCCAAGCGTGAGGAGAGTCACTCTCATCGTCATGCAGGGTTTGTCTCTGAGTCGATGCTTACGCCGGAGAGCGAATGAAGGCGTGCCTTCTCGATTCTGACCTGTCTCAGAGAGCCTTCAGCCTCCGGTAAGCCCTTTAACGTCACAATCTTGTTCGTTCTCGTACGGCCCACGAGCATTTCCCGATCGTTTTCCGAAGGACCCTCCACAAGGATCTCCTGAATAGTGCCCTCCAGCATCATGTTCTTCCCGTAGGTAATACCTTCCTGGACCTTCAATATCTGGTTGAGGCGCATCGACTTAACAGCCTCATTCAATTGATTTTTCATATCGCAGGCCTTGGTTCCCTTCTTTGGCGAAAACTTGAATGCGAAGATTCCGTCGAACCCGATCTCATCCAGTGCCCTCAGTGTTTCGGCATGGTCTTCCTCTGTTTCACCCGGGAACCCGGCAATTACGTCGGTAGTGAGCGCAATGCCGGGAATTTTGTCCCTTAGCATGTCTACCTTCGTTTTGTATTCGGAATATGTGTATCGCCTGTTCATAAGTTTCAGTATCCTGTCGGATCCGGACTGAATCGGCAGGTGTATATGCTCACACAGACTCCGCAGCTCCGAAACAGCTTCGATCAGATCTTCGGAAAAATCCCTGGGATGTGAAGTGACAAAACGGACCCGCTCAACCCCGGTTTCGTCTATCTTTTGCAGAAGATCGACAAACCGGATATCGCTCCTGTAGGAGTTAACGTTCTGCCCCAAAAGAGTGACTTCCTTGAATCCTTTCGCGACGAGGTCTCTTACCTCGTCCAATATGCTGCCACTCGGTCTGGATACCTCTCTGCCCCTGGTATAAGGAACGATGCAATAGCTGCAGAAATTGTCGCAGCCGTACATGATAGATATCCAGGTCTTCACCCTGCCCTGCCTCTCAGCCGTAAATTCGCGCAGGGCGATGTCGTGGTTGTCCTGCTGTATCTCGATTCCCCGGTCTGACGAAATAAGTTCCGACAGACGGTGAATGTTTTGAGGACCCATCACAAAATCGACAAAAGGGGTTTTTTTGAAGAGCCCCTCTCCGGCCTCCTGCGCAACACATCCTGTGACGGCGATCTTAAGATTACCCCTTTTCCGCTTGAGCAGTTTGGTCCGTCCGAGCTGGCTGAAAAATTTCTGCTCGGCTTTTTCCCTGATGGCGCAGGTGTTGAAAATTATGAGATCCGCCTCTTCAGGACTGACGGCGCTAACGTATCCTTCTTCAGAAAGCAGGCCGCGAATCTTCTCCGAATCATGGACGTTCATCTGGCATCCGTATGTATAGATAAAGACGGATCTTTGCATTTCTGAAATTTAACATGATTGCCAGGATTTCTTCAAACCGGAGCGGGGCTGCGGTTAGCCTGATCCGGCCGGGGGGCAAGATAGACGCCACCGGAGCACCACCTCCATAAGACGTTGAAATACCAGCATTTCTTGCAATATTCTGGCCGTTGCTTTATTATGAATACTATGTTTGGAATATTGAAAAAAATAATAGGCACTAAGAATGACCGGGAGATAAACAGGCTCTTGCCGTTAATCGAACGTATCAACTCATTGGAACCTTCCGTGACAGGACTTTCGGATGCCCAGCTCAAGGACAAGACAACGGAATTCAAAAAACGGCTGGGTGATGGACAGACGCTGGATAGTATTCTGCCGGAGGCGTTCGCCGTTGTGAGGGAGGCGTCAAAAAGGGTGCTGAAGATGAGGCACTTCGATGTCCAGCTTCTCGGCGGCGTCGTTCTGCACGAGGGCAAGATATCGGAGATGAAAACAGGGGAAGGGAAGACACTCGTCGCCACCCTCCCCGTCTATCTCAATGCCCTCGAAGGGCGGGGTGTTCATGTTGTGACGGTCAACGATTACCTCGCGACGAGAGATTCCCAGTGGATGGGGGCACTTTACAATTTCCTCGGCCTGAGCGTCGGGGTCATAGTTCACGGCCTGACCGACGAGGAAAGGCAGGTCGCCTACAATACCGATATCACTTACGGTACCAATAACGAGTTCGGTTTCGATTACCTGAGAGATAACATGAAATATGAATTCTCCCAGTTTGTCCAGAGAGAACTCAACTACGCTATCGTCGACGAGGTGGACAGCATACTGATCGACGAGGCCCGTACCCCGCTCATAATATCCGGTCCTTCCGAGGAATCCACGGACAAGTATTACAAGATCGACAAGATAATACCGAAGCTTGAGGTGGAAACGGACTACACAATTGACGAAAAGGCACGGACTGTAATATTGACCGAAGAAGGAAACATCAAAGCTGAACGGCTCCTCGGGGCCGGCAATCTGTACGACCCTTCGAATATCGAGCTTGTTCATCACATTCTGCAGGGCCTGAAGGCTCACGCACTTTTTAAAAGAGACGTAGACTATGTAGTGAAAGACGGTGAGGTGATCATCGTCGACGAATTTACGGGCAGGCTGATGCCCGGGAGGCGCTGGTCCGACGGGTTGCATCAGGCGGTGGAAGCGAAAGAGGAAGTCAAGATAGCCAGTGAAAATCAGACTCTCGCAACGATCACCTTCCAGAACTACTTCAGAATGTACGGTAAGCTGGCCGGGATGACGGGGACCGCCTTAACGGAGGCGGAGGAGTTCGCAAAAATATATACTCTGGATGTGCTCGTCATGCCTACCAACATGCCCATGATCAGGAAGGACTATCCCGACATGATATATAAGACCGAGCGGGGAAAATTCAACTCGGTGGTTAATGAGATAGAGGAACTGCACAAGAAGGGGCAGCCCGTCCTCGTCGGTACCATCTCCATAGAAAAATCCGAACACCTGAGCGGCCTCCTGAAAAAACGGGGAATCAAACACTCGGTGTTAAATGCGAAATACCATGAAAAAGAGGCGGAGATCATCGTTCAGGCCGGAAGAAGTCACGCTGTAACGATAGCGACAAACATGGCCGGCAGGGGTACGGATATAATTCTGGGCGGCAACCCCGCAGGAATAGCGAAAGAGATACTGGGCGACAAACCTGATTTAACGGATGAGGAACGGCAGAAAGCTTATGAGGAAGCCGAGAGGAGGTGTGCGGCCGACCGGGAGAAAGTCGTCGCGGCGGGGGGCCTCCGTATCATGGGGACTGAAAGGCATGAATCACGCCGTATCGACAATCAGCTGAGGGGCCGCTCCGGAAGGCAGGGCGACCCGGGGGCCTCGCGCTTCTATCTTTCCCTGGAAGATGATCTGATGAGGATCTTTGGTTCCGAGAAAATCTCGGGTCTGATGGGAAAACTCGGCATGGAGGAAGACGTCCCTATAGAAAACAGGATGGTGTCAAAGGCGATAGAGAACGCCCAGAAGAGAGTCGAATCCCAGAATTTCGACATAAGGAAACATCTGCTTGAATATGATGACGTAATGAATAAGCAGAGGACCGAAATATATGCGTTCAGAAAGGAACTCCTGCAGGGGGAGAACCTGAATGATCGGATTCTCTCGATGATGGATGACGTACTGGACGAACTCCTGTCGATCTACTGCCCTGAGAAAGTCGACGAATGGGATCTCAAGGCACTGAAGGATTCGGTATACAGCATCTTTTCGGTCCCGGTCGATGATCTCCCGGAAACGGTAGAAGCAATAAAAGAAGACCTTTCCCTGCGTGTCCGGAAAGCCTATGAGGAAAAAGAAGCGGAGCTGGCAGCCGATATGATGCGTTATCTCGAAAAGATGTTCGTCCTCCAGGTCGTTGATTCGCAGTGGAAGGACCATCTGCTGGCGATGGACCATCTGAAGGAAGGAATCGGGTTGAGGGGATACGGTCAGATGGATCCGCTCGTGGAGTACAAGAAAGAGGCATTTGAAATGTTTGCCGAGATGTCGGGAAGGATTTCTACCGAGGTTGTCACCAGACTTTTCAAGATCCAGATACAGAAAAACCGTGAGGAAGAGGTGGTGAGGGCGCAAAGCAGAAAGACACGGTTGATCTACAACCGTGGCGAAGGAGGTCCGGTTCAGACAGTCACAAGGGGGAAAAAGACCGGACGCAACGAGCCGTGTCCCTGCGGCAGCGGCAAGAAATACAAGAGATGCTGCGGGGTAAATGACTAGGATATTCTTTATAGGTCTCGATACCCGAAAGAATAACTTAAGTCAGCAGTTCTCCGAAACGAAAGACAGGGCCACATTAAAATTCAAGTCCGTCGAGTATGCCGTCCACAGGACGGATGATAAGCCCGACATTATCATCATAGACAAGGACCAGAAGGCTCAAGCCTCATTCAAGGAATTCATGTTGCGGTTCAGAGACGTTCCGAAGATCGTTCTGTCCGACGCCGCTTCGTTCAGGGGGTTTTCGCCCTGGCTGAAATATCCCCAGGTCTTTCCCTCCGTCAATCCTTCCGCCCGGGAACTCGAATTTCTGATAAAGAGGGCCTTGAAAGAAAAAGAGATCCTTGAGGAGAATTCCGCGTTGAGAAAGAGGGAGACCGTCCTGACAAAGGAACTCGACTTTTTTGACGAAGTAAGCAAAACCCTGACCTCGTCTTTGGAGTTGAATGACATTCTTACAACCATAATGAAAAAAGCGAGGAAACTGATAAAGGCCGAGACATGGTCTATTCTCCTTGTGGACGAGGAGACCGGGGAACTCGTGTTTGAAAAAATTACGGGCAAGAAGGAAGACAAGAAGAAGATAAGGAAGATACGACTGAAGATCGGCGAAGGGATCGCAGGATGGGTGGCGCAGGAAGGCGTCCCGGTTGTGGTTCCTGATGTTTCCATCGATGAGAGGTTCTACCCCAGGGTCGACAAGGAAACCGACTTCAAGACGAAATCTCTGATGTGTGTACCTATCAGAAGCAAGGGGGCCATCCTGGGTGTCCTCGAAATTATAAATAATACGACTGGAGAGCCCTTTACGAAAGAAGATTTGAATCTCCTGATGAGGCTGGTGGACCATGCCGCCCTCGCGATAGAAAGGGCCTCCCTTTATCAGAAAATGGCCGATCTTTCGGTCACAGACGACCTTACCAAGCTCTTCAACACACGCTATCTCGACAGGACGCTTCTGATAGAGATAGCCAGGTCCAAGAGGCACAGCTCATCTCTGTCGCTGATATTCATGGATGTCGACCACTTTAAAAATATCAACGACAATTACGGCCATTTGGTGGGGAGTAAACTGCTGGTGGAAATGGGACAGCTCCTTATAAGGAGTCTGAGAACGATAGATATTGTGGCGCGTTACGGCGGGGATGAGTTCGTCATAGTCCTTCCCCAGACGGCTCCTGCTGCCGCCCTGCAGATCGCAGAGAGGATAAGAAGGTCCATTGAACGGAATATCTTTCTGAAAAAGGAGGGGTATTCCCTCCGCCTGACAGCCAGTTTCGGCGTGGCGTCATATCCTGAAAGTGCACAGTCCAAGGAAGACCTGCTGCGTCTGGCGGATGAGGCAATGTACAGGGTGAAATACCGGACCCGCAACGGAGTTTATGCTATAGTATAATAATGGCACTATTTAATTATGCAACCAAGGAAATAACTCTGAAGATAGTCTATTACGGGCCGGGCCTAAGCGGAAAGACCACCAACCTTCAATACCTGCACTCTGTCCTTAATGCGTCCTCAAAGGGGAAGCTGCTTTCCCTGTCCACCGAAGCCGATAGAACACTTTTCTTCGATTTCCTTCCCATTGAGCTGGGTAAAATAAAGGATTTTTCGATTCGTTTCCAGCTTTATACGGTTCCCGGCCAGGTGAGATACAATGCGACGAGACGGATCGTCCTCAAAGGCGCGGACGCGGTGATATTTGTTGCTGATTCACAGCGTGAAATGAGGGACCAAAACGTGGAAAGCATTGAGAATATGAGGGAAAATCTTCTTGCCAACAACATCGACCCTGAAGAAATTCCGATCGTATTCCAGTACAACAAGAGAGATTTGAAAGACACAGCTTCCATCCAGGAACTTGATCGTGATCTTAACACGAGAAATCATCCCGTTGTCGAAGGTATAGCTATCGACGGCACAGGCGTGGAAGAAGCCTTTAAACTGATTTCCAGACTTCTGCTTCAGCACATATCGAAAAAACACAAGATCGAAATTGAACCTCCGGAGGAAAAGAAAGAGACGCCCCCTCCACCTCCGCAGCCTTCGTTTTTTGGCAAGCCGGATTCCGAGAAGTCGGATCGTGAAGCATCGGCCATTAGCTATGCTCACCGGTCGTCAGCCGGGGAAAGTAAACCTCATGATCGCCCCGAGGGGACAATCCCGCTCCGGCAAGGCGCAGGAGCAGAACTCGATACCCCCCGGAAAACGGCTGAGAGCGCCTGGAAAGGAAGAGGTGCTTCACCTCTTTCCCAAGAGAGTATCGACCGGCTCATTGGGGAGGTTCAAAGAATTCATGACATCCTGAACTCTTTGAAGAACTCCTTCTCGGGAATGAAAGATGAAATGAAGGGTCTCTCCGAAATGAGAAAGACTCAGGAGGAGACCAACAACATTCTGCGTGACCTCAGAGATGTTTTTGCAAAACTTGGGACTCGAAGACGCTGGTTCAGGTTCTGATTCGCCCGCCGGCGCGGAGTGGCGGCTTACAGCAGGTACTCCGCGAGGTTGATTTTGTACTTGTTCGGATCCATGGTCTTTATTATTGAGCGGAGATACCTGTCGTCAGCGTCCTTCTCTGCCAGATCGACGACCCGGCCTTCCGCCCTGTTGCCCTTGTTGTCGGTGATTATCATCACCCGGGGCCTGTCCGGAAACAACTGATTGCTCTCATAGACCAGCCCGAGTTCTCTTGTATTCAGCAGGACCATGGTCCCTATCGGGAATACTCCTACCATATTTATGAAGAACTTGAAAAGCAGCGGGTCCAACTGGCTGCCAGAGCGCTCCATCATGATGCTCAGCGCCTTGTCGGGAGACATGGGAATCCTGGAGTAGACCCTTGACGACGTCATGGCGTCATACTGGTCGGCAAGACTCACTATACGCGTAAAAAAATCGAGTTCGAAGTTTTTTCGTACCCTTGGGTAGCCGCTGTGATTGAAGTTCATGTGATGTTCAAAGGCTACTATCGCCGACTTGATGGTAAGGGCATCGAGTTTCTTGAGTTTCAGCAGCGTCTTCACTCCCCAGGAAGGATGTTTCTTGATTATTTTCCATTCTTCGGTGGTGAAGTTTGTGGGCTTATTAAGGATCTCATAAGGGATATCCATTTTGCCTATATCATGGAAGAGTGCGACCATTCCCAGCTCAGTAAGCATTTTTCTGTTCATGCCGAGCCGCTGTGCCAGTGCAATCGTCAGGATGCTCACATTTACTGAGTGATGATAAGTGTATTCGTCGTAATCTTTTATTGCGGTCATCCCCAGGAGGAGCTGCTCCTCTTCCAGTATCTGGTCCACCATTGTCTCCACGACTCTTTTCGCCTTCTTTATATTGACCTTCTCGCCGCTCTTGATCTTATTGATAACCCCGCGGGTGAAGGATACCGCGTTGAAATAAGTCTTCTTGATCATTTTTCTCGGTTCCAGGGAATCCTCTTCGACTACCTTTTTCAATTTTTCAACCGAGACGTTGTTAATTTCCGCAACCATGTCTTCAATAGCTTCGAAGGGTTTTTGGGAGAAAGTAGACGCCACAAATGCCTTCGCAAACTTCTTTATGTCCTCTGGAGTGATCTTGCCTTTAAAAACAATACTTCCCAGTTCCCTCTTCCTGAATTCCCTTACCAGAAAGTCGAAATTGAGCAGGTACTCTAGGGAATACCGTATTCTGAAGTCGTTGATATAAAAAAATTCTCCCCGCAGCTCCAGGACTATCATCCTCTCGGAACGAACAAGATCGTTAACCATTGGAACAACTTTGTCGATGACGGTTGTGACGGCTATATTATTGGGATTGTGAATATGAGAGGTGCGAAGAACAACTGAAAGCTGGTTTATCAGGTCCTTGGCAGACCTGAAGAGTTCTATGTCTTCTTTATTGTCCATATTGTATCCTTTTGATCGCCGTGTAAACGAATTCCCTCAGCACCTTGCTGCCGTCATTTCGAAACTTCTGAAGAACCGGAAGAGCATCGGCGTTGCCTATAAGACCGAGACAATAAGCGGCACAGGCCCTGTTCTCATAGTTCTTAGATCTTCCGAAAAAGGTCTTCTTCTTCAGCGTGGCGACCAGGAAGGCATAGATTTCCTCATCTTTCCATCGCGCAAGCACCTCAAAATATTCTTTCTTCTCCTCAAAATCCTTGTCCTTGAAATTTTTGTCCAGAATTTTGTTCATCAGAATTCTTTTCGCCGCCTCAGAGCCAACGGTCCCCAGGGCCCTCAGTGCGGCGGATCTGACCTGCGCGTCAGGGTCGTCGAGACACTCGCGCAGCGTCTGGAGCACGCCTGTCCCCCCCAGTTCTCCGAGCGCCCTGATCACTTCCTTTTTCACCCGGATGTCGCCGTGCCTGACGGTCCTAAGCAGATAGTCCACCGCCCTCTTATCGCCGATCTTTCTAAGTACATAGATTATGTTTCGTACGACATACCATCTCGAGTCACCGAGACCCTTGGCGAGCGTCAGGATGTCCCGGGACCCCAAATGCACAAGAGCATCTATCACTGTCTTCCTGGCATTCATGCTCTTTAACTCGCCGAGCACCTTCATGAACGGAACGATTGCATTCTTGTCAAGCAGCCTGACAAACTCCTCAACGACCTTCTCCTCCATCTCCGGACCACTGTCCAGAACTTCTCCCAGAAGAGTGATGACCATCTCGCTCCCCGCCTGCAGCACCACCCGTTGCAAGAACTTTTTCGACTCTTCAGTCAGCTTATCATCTTGTACTATTTGCGATACCCTCCGCAGGATGTCAGAAGCATCTGAAATGTCTCCCTGGCCCACTGAAAACGCGATAGCATCCGTCAGGAAACTGACCACGTCATCAAGATCCTCTCTGCTTTCGGAGAGGTAAAACATTTCAAAGAGTATGTCCGTCAACTTGCCTGTCTTGTTCAAAGAATCCTTCTCCAGTTCCTTCAACAGGAGCTGAAGATCCTTATCGGTAAGAGGGACTATCGATACATCTTCCACCTCATCCCCCTCCTTGAACGCGTCCTGGTAGGCCCTAAGCAGATCATCCTGGCTCGTCTCCTTCTCTTCAAGGGAGGCAAGGGCGTTTGACTCATATTCGTCATCGTTCGAGAGCATTATTTCGTCCACCAGATACTCAACATTCTGGAAGTCCTTTTCCCAGAACAGAGTAACGACATCGTCCTCGAGTACCTCCATGCTGAAATCCATTGAGACGATTTTCAGGAAATCCTCCATCTCCTCATAGGAAAGCCCCTTCTTGAAAGTCAGCTCACGCAGCCCGTCTTTGAATAAGAAGAGAGCCAGGTTATCTTCCTTCTCGGGACTGTAATATACCTGGGCGGAGTCATAAAGGATCTCGTTCTGCCTGATCTGCAGACGAAGTTCATCCCTGTAATAGAAGAAATCCTTGAACTTGCCGAAGTTGTCCTCGAGTGTGTTTATATAGACCGGGTTGTTCTGGGGATACATCCTCAATATCTTTTTCGCCTTGAGGAATGACTGGACGATATCTTTGACTTTTTTTAATTCTTCATCATTTGGCATGTAAAAAGTGTCACGTCAGGACTATCCTTCGTTCCCTCGCATAATTTCTGATTATCATTACGGCCGAATAGAGCCTCTGGAGCCGCAAGTTTCTGCTCCGGATGGCGGCAATGTCATGGGCAGGAAATTTTTCCGCCCTTATCTCTATCTGCACCTTCGACATCTCGCCGTAGAAGACCCTCAGTGTCTCACCATCGAAGGACTTCAGAAAAATCGGGTTCACTGCGGTATAGCCCTCCGCCACGTCTCGTACAACGGCCTTCAGACTTTTCCCGCGAACATTAGGCATTTTCCCTCTTCCTGTACATGATCCTCGATATTAGTATACCAGCTTCATAGAGGATTATTATAGGCACAGCCATCAGGGTCTGGTTGAAGGCGTCGGGTGTCGGGGTGAGCACCGCCGCCAGGATGAACGCAAACAGCACCGCATATTTCCTCTGTTTGGCCAGTGTTTTCGGCGATACGATTCCGAACCGCGTAAGAAGGATAATCGCCAGGGGAAGTTCAAAAATGGCGCCGAAGGCGAGAATGAACTTCAGGCAGAAATCGACATAGTTTCCGACGGAGATCATGGGCGTGAGATTCTTGGTCTGATAACCAAGCAGAAAAGTCATTGCGAAGGGGAGCACTATCACGAAGCAAAATAATGCGCCTATCAGAAAAAGGATGGTAGACGACATTATGAAGGGAAGGAAATACTTCTTTTCTTTATGCAGCAGTCCCGGCGAAATAAAGCGCCACACTTCATAAAAAATCACGGGAAGTGCACATATCAGCCCCGCCACAAACGAGACTTTCAAGTACATCCAGAACGCCTCGGCAGGTGAGAGAAACACGAGTGAGGTTTGCTTCGCCTTCTCTGCCAGATGAAGAAAAGGACTCCGCCCGTCGATCCTGATTTCATCCCTGAGAGGGAACATCAGAAGCCTGAAAATGGCTTCCGAGAAATTGAAGGCGACTACAAAGGCGATGCCTATAAAGACCACAGAGACCAGAATGCTCCTGCGAAGATCGCTGAGATGCTGAGTCAACGGCATTTCCGATTGTTTCATTGCTTATTCAAGCCCTCTTCCTTGCGGGCGGCGTCCCCATCTTGCTCCGCATCCTGTTTCTTTTCAACAGCTTCTTCGACGGCCTTCTTTTCGCTGCCCTCTTCCGGTTGTCCCTTCTGACCTTCCTGGAATTCGGACTCCATCTGCATCTTGGCTTCATAAATGCCCTTGCGTAATTCGCCGAGCCACTTTCCGAGCGTCCGGCCGACCTCGGGAAGTCTCTTGGGACCGAAGACCACAAGCGCAACAAGAAATATTATTACCAACTCCTGAAATCCTATGTCGAACATCGGTCGCTCCCCTGATGAAATATGGTGAAATTAACTGCGAAACGAAGCTATTCTTCCTCGTATATTTTCCGGATCGCCTTCTTTTCCGGCGGCGGCGTGAAGCTTATGGAAAAAAGCACTCTCAGTGCCGGATTCCTGTCCTTGAGGTCAATGCCGGCTCCTATCGTTGTGTATATACTATCAGTCGTCCTTAGCCTGTATCCGAAACGCGCCTCAACGTGCCTGTACTCGTTAGTAAAATAATCCTTCTGCACGAGAAGTTCACTCAGTATAGCAAAATTGTGGGAGGCGGAAAGCTCAACTCCCCCCCGGAAGGATATCTGGTCGAGGAGTTTGCCAGAGCCGGGCCGATCATAGAATACGTTGATGTGTCCCTTGAAAGGACCCACCCTCTTGCTTACGATAAGGCCCGCCCCGAAACTCCCATTCGTGGTAAAATCCGGCCGGCCGTTGTTTATCGAGGCGTTTATGACATACGCAAGCGAGGGCCCGTATTTCCCTTCGTTGTAGAACCTGTGCTTGAACCCGAAGGCAATATCTTCCATGCCGTCCACGGGATCCGAGAAATGATACACATAAGGGATTGTTATATCGAATTCAAGAGAATCCGAGATGCCGTAGGCACCCGACAGCGCGAACCTGTAAAAATCCGGCTCCTTGGACTTTTCAAAACTCGTTTCGAACGCAACCTTGTTCTTCGGCAGACTCTCGGCGCTGAAGGTGGAGAATACTCCGTAAGGTGCAACGGGTTGCAGGCCCAGGATATCGAAGGCATATGACCGGCCCGGCAGGAGGAAAAGCAGAAGAACGAGGAACAAGGCTCTTTTCATTACTAGAGAAAATAACAGAAAATCATATAACTGTCAATCAAGGAGGAGGTCGTCAGGTGCGGACTTCGCCCTTTCCTCCAGCCCTTTAGCCTCCGGGTTCGCAGACTTGTTTCAGACGATCCGGCAATGTCTCCTCCGGAGTCCGTTGTTCGTTGACAAAAGACCCGATATCTAAATATAATTAAAGAGTTTATCCGAGGAGGTAAGAGCTATGGCTGAAGGAGTACTTGAGGTTACTACAGCGTCATGGGAAACGGAAGTTCTGAAGGCGAGCGGACTGGTGATGGTAGATTTCTGGGCTGTGTGGTGCGGCCCCTGCCGTATAGTCGCTCCGACGGTGGAGGAGTTGGCCAAGGAATACACTGGCAAGGTCAAAGTGGGGAAGTTAAATACAGACGAAAATCCGGAGATTGCGAGCCGCTATAAGATAATGGGGATACCCACTCTGATGTTTTTTAAGGACGGGCAGAAGGTTGATCAGATCGTGGGGGCCGTTCCAAAACCCCAGTTGAAGGCGAAGATTGATGCCATCCTGGGCGCCTGATTTCTTTGTTCACCTTCTTTTTCTCGTTAGCATCTGACATGAACCGCCGCGGGAAAATCGAAGGGTTCAGCCTGAGACGGTCTATCGCCGTCATTCTCATTCTTATTTCTTGTGCGGCCGGGTATTCCTGTTCGAAAAAGCAGGAGGGGGCGGACGACAGCCACCATGCTTCGGCACAAGCACGCGGTGTTGCGCCTGATTTCAGGCTTCAGGATCTGCAAGGCAGCGACATGACACTCTCGCAATTCAGGGGTAAAGTGGTGCTGCTGGAATTCTGGGCGACATGGTGTCCGCCCTGCAGGGCCACCATTCCCGAACTCGTTTCCATTCAGGAGAAATATAAAGGCAGGGACTTTGTCGTTTTGGGTATTTCGATTGATGATGAAGGAGCCGACCTCAGGACAGAGCTGTTGAATTTCACCAAAGAGTTCCATATCAATTACCCTGTCTTAATGGGCAGCGAAGCGGTTGAGCGCGAGTACAAGGTCTGGAGCATCCCCAGGAGCTTTCTGATCGACAAAGAGGGGATAATCCGGGAGTCATACTCCGGATACATTGATCAATACCAGAGCAAGGTTTCAGCCGAGGTCGAGAGGTTACTATAAGTGTTCGAAAGTATCAGTGAAAAATTAGAGGCTGTCTTTAAGCGGCTCAAAGGCAGAGGGCTGCTGAAGGAAGAGGATGTCGAGATTGCGCTCAAGGAAATCAGGCTGGCCCTGCTTGAGGCAGACGTTAATTTCAGGGTAGCGAAAGACCTGGTCGAAAAGATAAAGGTCAAGGCGGTCGGCAAGGAGGTCCTCGAAAGTCTGACCCCCGGCCAGCAGGTGGTCAAGATCGTCAACGACGAACTCTGTGAGTTGCTGGGTAAGGCAAACAGCAGGATTACGCTTTCCCCCAACCCCCCCACCATAGTTATGATGGTAGGGCTTCAGGGCTCGGGCAAGACGACCACGTCTGCAAAGCTTGCGAGGTTCTTCAAGAAAGAGGGCCGGCGTCCCATGCTTGTTGCCTGCGATCTTCAGAGACCCGCGGCCATCGACCAGCTGGTGACTCTCGGCAAACAGATCGACGTGAGTGTCTTCTCCTCCCGGGAGATCAAGGACCCCGTCGCGCTCGCCCGTGAAGCCGTGAAGAAGGCCAAAATTGATGCGAATGACATCCTCATTATAGATACTGCCGGAAGGCTCCACGTTGATGAGGCGCTCATGAACGAGCTTAAGAACATCAGGGAGAGCATCGTTCCCAGGGAAGTCCTTCTCGTTGCGGATTCCATGACAGGCCAGGACGCAGTGAACATAGCGAAACAGTTTAACGAGCAGATCGGCATCGATGGAATAGTCCTCACCAAGATGGATGGAGACGCCAGGGGAGGTGCGGCGCTCTCGATCAGGGCCATTACGGGAAAGCCGATCAAGTTCATCGGAATCGGCGAAAAGATCGATATGATCGAGCCCTTCCATCCGGACCGTATAGCGTCGAGGATCCTGGGCATGGGAGATATGCTGAGTCTTATCGAGCAGGCCCAGAAATCTTTTGATCAGAGAGAGGCCGAAAACCTGCAGAAGCGGATACTGGAGGATTCTTTCACGTTCGACGATCTCAGGGAACAGTTGAAGAAGATAAGGAGCATGGGGCCTCTGGAGAACATCCTGGGGATGATCCCCGGATTGAACAAGGTAAAAAACGTGAGTGTAGATGAAAAGGAGTTCGTCAAGATAGAGGCGATAATCAATTCCATGACGAAGAAGGAAAAGATGAATTCCAATATTATCAATGGAAGCAGGAGAAAGAGAATCGCTCAGGGAAGCGGCACGACAGTCGCCGACGTCAACAGGGTGATGAAGCAGTATCTGGAATTGAGGAAGATGCTCAAGATGTTTAAAGGGAAGAAGAACATCAAGCTTCCGAAAATGTTCCCTTTTTAGCGGCTTTACTTTGCAGAGCGGGATATAT
>JBJKOV010000443.1:0-3814 GCA_046707105.1 Thermodesulfovibrionales bacterium | reverse complement strand
GTTTTGGTCACATCAATTTCTAACAAATAACCACCATCAGGCTTAGTTGTTACTTTATAATTCATATCCTTGGCTAAACACCTGTTAGGCGTCACGGAAACGCCGTCAAATCCCATCACCTGCGGGCGTTAGCCTGATTCTTACTTTTTCCTGATTTTCCTCAACTAAGTTTTTCCTGTCATTTCCCCAAGACAAACTGATATGACGATTCCGGGATTCTTGTTCCGGAGGTGGTCATTGTCCAAGCAATGCGAGTTCTGCGGCAGGTTCTTTGTCCCCGACCCCCGAGTAGGCAGTCGTCAACGTTCATGTTTTCGTCAGGAGTGTCAAGACGCCCGCAAGCGATCATCGAAACGCGCCTGGCGGGAACGCGAGACGCCTCGCGGTTATTTTGCCGGGCGCTATCCCTATGTCAGGGAATGGCGCAATAAAAAACGCGTCAAAGTGATACAGGACGAGATAGCACCCGCAAAGCCTGTAGTGAAGCTGGTTTTCTGGTTGCCGGCCACTCGTCTTTCGATGATACAGGACGAGATACGCCTGCGGCGCGTCGCCGACTCTACGTTTGCCGCCCCCGGCGTTTCGCGGCGGATGATACAGGACACGATAGCCAAGCCACCGTGACCGGATTAATCTGGCATCCTCTTTATCCATTTTCCGGGAGGACGCCATGATCGATGACGAACTTGCCGCTCACGTGTTGCAGCTCTACCAGACCGAGAAACTTTCCATGCGCCAGATTGCGGCGTACTGCGGAATGTGCGCAAAGACCGTTTCCCGCGTTATCCATGCTGAAGGTGCGCCACTGCGCAGGGCCGACTATGAAACAATCATTACTCCGTACCGGCGGCTGATCGAAGCATGGTATGGCGAACATCCGAAACTCAAAGCCTCCCAGGTGCATGAACGACTCCTGGGGCTTGGCTTTCGCGGTAGTTTATCTACTGTCGAGCGGGCAACCAGAAAGCTCAGAACAAAGAAGCCGGTCATGTTTCACGAGCGGGTACTCCTGCCGGCGGAAGAGGCGCAGGTGGACTGGATGACGCTGACTCTCGCCTTTGGCACGGTGTACGGCTTTGTCTACATCCTGGCCTGGTCCCGTTATCTCGTGGTCCGCTTCTATCCCCGCATGACCTTCGAGTTCTTCCTCGCAGGCCATCTTGAGGCATTCCGGGAGTGCATGGGGGTGGCCCATGCCCATCGTTACGACAATCTCAAGGCCGTCGTGCTTTCACGAAAGCCAGTCCTGCGTCTCAATGCCCAGTTCGTGGACTTCTCCCGGCATTACGGCTTCGTCATCCATCCCTGCACCCCCTACCGGGCCAATGAGAAGGGGCGGGTGGAACGGGTGATCCGGGATATCAGGTCGTTTCTCTATACCCAGAATCCAACGGACCTCGCTGACCTCAACCGCTTGGTTACCAAGTGGTGCGGCGTCCGCAATAATACGCCGCACAGCGTGACCGGCCGATCTCCGGCGGATATGGAACTCGATGAACCGTTGAAACGTCTGCCCGCCATCGGTTATCCGGCAAAGCGGGTGGTAGTGGCAAAGGTGTCAAAGACCGGCTTCGTGGAGGTGGAAACCAACCGCTACTCCGTGCCGTCACGGTATTCGGGACGGGCTGTCACTGTGGCGCTCTATCCAGAGAAACTCGAAGTGATTGTCAATTCCCATCCGGTGGCGACTCATGTGCGTTCATTCGAAAGACGGCAGACCATAGAGCATCCCACTCACCGCACCGATCTTCTGGCAATAACCCCGGCCTATAAGGAAAAACGGATCTATCAGCTTATCTCCGGGATGAACGCGGATCTCGCCCGCTTCATCCAGAATGCGGAGCGTGACGGCCAAAATCCGCTCAAGACCGCCCATTGCCTCTTTCGGTTGCTGATTCAGTTCGGCAAGCCCTGTCTCATTTCCGCCATCAGGGAAGCCACCGCCCAGAAAGCCACAAAGCCGGATGTGGTGGCGGCCATTCTGACAAAGCCCGCATCATCCCCGGCATGCCCCGTGACGCCGCGCAACTGCGGCCTTCTGGCCATTACCTACGAAGAAAGGAGCCTGGACTGTTATGACCCGACTCGCTGAACTGTCTAGCTCTTTCCACCTGCTCTCGGACATGAACTCGTTCTCTGCGGACGAACTGTCGTTCCTGGAGCGCTTTCTGGAAGAAGAAGCCCGGCTGCGCCAGGAAAAGAAGATCGGTTATCTCTTGGCCCGCTCCGGAATCAAACGGGTAAAGACCTTGGGAGAGTTCGACTGGACGTTCAATCCGAAGATCCCAAGGGATAAGCTGATGAAGTTCATGTCCCATCCCTGGTTGAGAGAGCCGTGCAATCTCGTCCTGATAGGACCTGCGGGAGTCGGCAAGACTCACCTGGCGCAGGCCCTTTGCCACGATGCCGTCATGAAGGGGCATCAGACGCTGTTTCTCTCCCTGTTTGACCTGATGGGAAGGCTATCCAAAGCAAAGAGTCTCTACAGCGCCATCGATTTTTACGCCAAGGCGCCGGTGCTTTGCCTTGACGAGGTTGGCTACGCCTTCCCCTCAAAGGAGCAGGCAGATGCCATCTTCCAGGTCATAGCCAAGCGGGCTGAAACGAAAACCACCCTTATTACCACCAATCTCGTCCCGTCACAGTGGAACAAGGTCTTCGACGCCACCACCGCCACCGCCATTTTGGATCGTCTCACCATGAACGGAACATTCCTCACCATGGAAGGGAGGTCGTATCGAAGCAGAAAGTAAGGCCAGGGGCCCGGTTCAATACGGCAAATTCCAATTCCGGGATTAGGGCGTGGTGTGTCTTAAATCCATGCCCCAACGGGTTGCTGCGACTTCATCCTGCAAACTCAACCTACAGGTGCGTCAACTGACCAAAACTCAACGCCCGCATGTGACGCAAATTGACGGCGTTTCCGTGACGCCTAACAGGCCGCCAAAATCAGGAGTAGTCACCTGCGTAGTATAGTGATGTCGTGGATACCGGCCGAACCGAAAGGGGACGGAAGCCCCTCCGAAGGGGCTCCGAAGGGGCATGCAAGCCCCTCCGAAGCCCCCATACAATACAATACAAAACACAGCACTGTACTTTCAAGTCACAACAACAACACTGTCACCCAGCCGACAAAGGCTGTTGTTGTTTCTGATTCAGATTTTCAGGATCTTTGGGACCTGATTCCGGAGACGGAGCAGTCTTACCCGATTAAAAATATAATTCTCGAAATCCTTAAAACCGGTCACGAAGGATTTGTAATTGCCAAATCCAACATCATGCATGCCATCCGGCACCACAAATCCAAAGGGGAAGGCGGGAAAAACCAAACCCTAGGGGGCCATATTTTCTATTGCTTGAAGCACGATTGCGCTGAGGGCGAGAGGCAAAAGGCCGTCGAGAAGGAAGCTGCCGCAGCGAGACTTGCCGAGCAAGAGGCAGCCACAAAAGCGGCCAGAGAGGCTGAACAGGACGCGTTAACGGCCGAAACAGTATCAGCACTGGTGGCATGGGACCAACTTCCGGAGGAAACGAGAGCCGCCCTTGAGGCGGAGGCCGATTGGCTCGTATCAAAAAATAAAATAGTGCCCATACCATCGGTTTGCCGCACTCAAACACTCGCTCGCATGTATTATATGGATCAACTACAGCTTCCCTCAATCTGAAAGCTCATCCCTTAAGCGGCTTTATGTTTCAAGGTTTCCCATCCGATACATGCAAGCCAGATATGCCTGGGGATAGGGTTACTTCCTGTTCCGTAATGAGCCATCATACTTCGAGTCATTCCGAGAGCTTCAGCGGCACCGGCAAGAGA
>JBJKOV010000442.1:0-19168 GCA_046707105.1 Thermodesulfovibrionales bacterium | reverse complement strand
TGCTCAGTCCAGCTTTCGGCTTTTCTGTTTGCCGGGTCGAGCCAAAAAGTCTGAATGTCCTTTCCGAGCGGCATGTACCGCATGATCTTTTCAATCCATGAATTCAGTTTCAGCTTCCTGCCTTGTTCCGGATTGCCATTTATCAGCCCTTGCAGCCTTTCAGCGGCGCTTAATCCGATAGTCAATCCCAGTTCCCGAAATGCGAGACGGTAATCAGTGGGAAACCTCAAAGGGTCCGTACGTGTATAGGATTCCATCCCCCAAATTGATGCCTCCAGTATTGTCGCCGGAAGACCGGCCGGTTCAAATTCTCCGGCTGCGATCATCTGTGCCGCTCTGAAGGCGTCACACAGAAGATCGCCTATGCCGAGGGGGTCGTCTGTGGACCAGTTGTTTCCCTCACAGATAAGGGCCATGTCTGCGATCTCGGCTGTCAGATCGGGCCTGTCGGACATTTCGGAGTCAGTTGCCTGAAGCCGGCTGTAAGTGATAAGTCCGTCGAGAGGATCGAGATGTCCCATGGACGGCACGAGAGGGCGGGAGAGGTCAATGCTCATTTTCCAGTACATTCTCTTCCGTCGGCCCGGCAAAGGCTCATAGGTAAACCTGGAGTGCGCCGTCTTTGCAAGCTCTGCCGCCCACCTGTTGTATTTCAGGTCTCCGGTGGCTCCGCTCACGAGGTTGAGGGCATGCATCCACTTGGTCAGGTAATGAAAGTACTGTCCGTCACGGTCCCATTCCAGTGTTTCGTCGATGGGTTCCGAAGGTTTCCGCTCGTTCATATCCTTGCCTATCCTCAACCCCCCGATAGTCGGGTGCTTTTTGCCGCTCCGCTCATCGAGCCCGCTGATCCAGCCGGCTCTTGTGTCGTCGGCGCGGTGTCGGCCGAGTATATTGTGGACCTGATCGACGAGACGCAATGCCAGGTGTTTGTATTTTTCATCGTTTGTCCGGCGGAAGAGTTCCAGAAAGTTGCAGACGGCGAAGGCGTCGGTCCACAGGTAGCGCCGCGGAGCCTTCAAGGCCGGCGAAAGCCCGGTCAGGCCGGCAAACTCCAGCATGATCTCACTGGCTGTGGTTATATCCTTTTTCACTTTCTCCCCCGCCCCCCGCCTTATTTTAGAACCTGTTTCAAAATCGTTTCTCGCTTCAAGGCTGTCATTCCCGCAAGCCAAGCGCGCCTGCCTGTCCGGTAGGCAGGTCGGGAATCCTTCTCAAAACAAAGAAAGATTCCCCGTGAAGGTCGGGACAGGCCGGACAAGCCGGAATGACACAAAAAGCGGATATCATAATATTTCAATTTTGAGACAGGTTCTAGTAATATATTATCCTCAAAAAAACCTTTTGGCCACGGATCACACGGATAGACACAGATTCAGCCATCCAAATGCGGGAGCCTTCAAGAAGTGAAAGAGAGAATCTCGGGTATAATAGGTGACTGATATAAGCCTTGTACCTCCCAACTCTCGGGCGGTCGGGCCGGAAGAATTTTTTTTTGACAAGGTTGAAAGGCGACTATGAAAAAGAAGAGTAAAGCTGGCAGATCATTTTCTTTGGCGAGGGCGGGTTTTATTATTGCCTTTGCGTCTGTGCTTGCGGCCCTGATGGCGGCGCTCGGCACCCGCTACGGGCAGTGGGACTTTATGACTGGAATTTCGGTGTTTCGATGGGCTGCCTACGGGGCGATTGCAGGGGCGGCACTGTCCTTGATCGGACTTATCGCTTCTCTCCGCATTGTGATCCAGCGCGGTTTTTTCTGGGCCTTTCTGGGCCTTCTCATCGGCGGTTCCTTCGTGGGGACGGCACTCTACTGGAAGCACGTGGCTGACAGTGTGCCGCCGATTCACGACATTACCACTGACACTCAGGACCCGCCGGTGTTCGTCGAAATCCCCCGGCTTCTGAAGAATTCCGACAACTCCCCCGTCTACGGAGGTAAGAAGGTGGCAGAGCAGCAGCGCAAGGCATACCCGGACATCGTCCCTCTCATTCTCCGGATCCCTCCTGATGAGGCATTCGGAAAGGCGCTGGCAAAGGCAAGGAGCATGGGTTGGCAGATCATCGACGACAATAAGGGCGCCGGCCGCATTGAAGCGGTTGCGACGACCCTCTGGTTCGGGTTCAGGGACGACATTGTGATCAGGATAAAACCGCAGGATTCGGGAAGCCGCGTCGACATCCGCTCCGAATCCCGGGTCGGGGTGAGCGATCTCGGGAAGAACGCGAAAAGGATAAGGGAGTTTCTCAGGGGCATCAAGGGATGAAAGTCGATCATCCCGAGGAAAACATTTTGGCCGGGGATCGACGCAAATACGGATTGATTCTCAAGGACTTGGAGTTTCTTTATCACTCATCCGGAAGGTGAAGTCTTCCCCAATGAAAATTCCTGTTTTTATAATTGGTTAAACGTGTTCGTCCGTGGTTGACTGCCGTTTTACTGTATTACTATGCTGCTGATACTCACGGTTCCGATGCTTACCGTCAGCTTTCCCGAAATGATTGAATCACCGGCTTGCGATCCGAATGACTGGTCGAAGCCGCCTTCGAGCGTTATGGACGCTCCGGAATTAAGGTCAGGAGTTTCGGTGAAAGTCCCAGCCTCCAGTTCAATAATATCCCCGGTCGACGCCGCATCGAAAGCGTTTTGAATAGTCGGATAAGTTCCGACCGGCGTACTGCCCTGCACCCTTAAAACCTGAAGCAGATTAAACGAAGCCGTGACGGTGGCATTTGTATAAAGTGTTATGCTGCAGGTATCCCCGGTGCTGATCGTGCAGCCCGACCAGTTTACCGAAGATCCTGCCACAGCCGGCGTTGCAGTCAATGTTACGGGCGAACCGGCAGCGAAAGTTTCCGAACAGTTGCCTGTTGTAAGGCCGTCAGGGGCGATGCTGCAATTGATACTGCCCGAGTCCGTTATCGCCCCGCCCGAGGTGCCGGCTGAGCCGGCAACAGTGAGCGAAACGGTAGAAGGCGTAGGAGTCACGCTGTTTGACGGGTCTGATGCCGGCCCTGTTCCCACCCCGTTGGTGGCCGTTACTGTGAACGTATAGCTCACCCCGTTCGTAAGTCCCGTTATACTTATGGGGCTTGATGGCCCCGAGGCCGTTATGCCGCCGGGATCTGAGGTTGCCGTGTAGTATATGATTCCGCTGCCGCCGTCAGAAACAGGCGGCGTAAAGCTTGCCAATGCCTGCGATTCGCCGGCCGTTGCCGTCACCCCCGTAGGTGCACCCGGCAGGCCTGAGGGCACGCATGACGGGAACTTGAAAGAAGCGATCCGGGTATGCCAGTTTCCGATGGTGCCATTACTCTGGCTGTCGTAATATTCGTTCGTGTACCAGAAGGTGCAGTCGTCCAGTGGGTCTACACTCATCGAGGAGTAATCTCCCCAACGGCTGCAGCCTGCGCCGCCGCAATTATTGTCTTGCGAGCCTTCGCCCGCCATCACCTCTGTTTCGGTCTGGGAAAGGTTATTGAGGGGATCACTCACCAGCCTTCCCGACCAGGCTATGCCGGGATAGTTTGAGGCATTGGATGTGCTGTATCCGAGTGCAGCATTGCCCTGACTGTCGGCGGCGATGCTGCCCATCCAGCGATAAAGTGTCGTATCAGGAGCGTAGATCTGCTGCTGCAGCGGAGTCGACGCGACCGTTCCACCTGTCACGTCGATCTGGGCCCACTGGGGTCTGACTGTCGACCCGGTGGAGGCCTGGACGGAGTGGACGACCCACAGCGATTCGGTATCGCCAGCTCTGCGGTACTGCACCTTCTGCAGCAAACGATCGCCGAGGCTGTCGAGCTTTGTAGTAGTATTGGGCTGCGGGACAACATCCGAGCCTGGTGAGGTATAAGAAGTCTGGCTTACATACGTCGGGGAGCCGAGAGTGCCCCCGTTTCCGCAGTTCGGCCCGGCAGTGAATTCCCTCACCTCGAAATCATAAGCGGTTATCGATTCCGAGACAAAGTAGTTCGGTGTCCCCGGGGGCGGCAGCGATGCCTGCGAGGAGCCCAGCAGACTGCTTGGGATCATGGTGAAGACGGCATTTTGCGGGTACGGAAGAAATCCCAGCGACCATGTGAGCGGCATACCGCTGTACATGTCGCTCCGGCTGAAAGATGCAAAAGCCGTTCCGGCGAAACTCCCGCTTGGCATCGCGAATTCGTTGGCCGCCATATAGAGGCAGTCGGGCCAGATGCCGAACTTCGGGTAGTCGTTCATTGTTCCTGAGGGAGGCAGTCCCGTACCGCCCGGGTCCATTCGGACGGCATAGAGCCACCAGCCTCCTGTGACCGGGTTACTGTTCTTTGATACAGCGATACATTGGTAAAACGGGGATATCGGTTTACCGGAGTTATTGAAGGCGAAGGCAAAGTTGGTGAGGACCCAACGGTTGGCCAGCTGATCATAAAGGACGACCGGGTCCCCTCCGCTGTCAGAATCGCAGACCGTTCCCGTATTGCCGCCCGAGAAGAGCGAATCCTCCGTAAATGACGCCTGCAGTACTCCCGTGTTTTTGTCATAGATGGCATAGGCGTCGTTGACAGCCTGAATGTAATAGTTGAGACCGACGTCCCCGTTCGTGTCAGGCGGCCAGCCCGCTCCGCACTGTCCCCCGACACATGAGCCGTTATAACTCAGCCCGGAAAAGTTTTGACTGGGGGCAGGGACTGGTGCCAGCGGGACATTGGCTGACTGGAATTCAGGCTGCATTATGAGCGCCGGAGATTTTGTCTCTCTGGGAGCAGTCAGAAGGGGAAGATACGGTCGCTGCGAGGGGACGGCCCCCAGTGGGAACCTCGATAGGCTGCGCATGTCGCCGCTGAACTCGTGAGGAAGAACGCTTTCCATGCCGTGCGTCACGCCGGTATCGGACGGCGAACCGATCGCCCCGGTAAGAGCAGCTGAGGAGCGAATTGGCCCCAGGGTGACTGAGTATGCAGGACGGCAGCAAAACACTCCCCCCAAGACCAACGCTAGTACCATGACATTATATAAACGCTTCATGGATCATCCCTCGCTACATAAATGGGCTGCCCGGGAAACCCGTCGAGAAATGGCTGTCAAAATGTCTCTCGTTGTTCATAAGTGCCCGGTGCAAAAAAGGTTGAAAAAGTTCGGGGGAAAGCGGTCCCTTTAAATAAAGGTAGCACAATCGGACTGATATGTACAAGGTTGCGGTTCTCAAGAACGCGGTTATTCTTTTGTCGAAAACGATGTATACCGAAAGGTCCGGCCAGTCAGGGGAGATTTCTTGTTGCATTGAGTGACAAGAGACCATGGTTTCCGGCACGGCCGTTTCTTTGCCGCGCATTCTGTCTGCTTCCACAACTGAGGGTGTGCCTTGCACTATTTCAGAGCCTGCGCTGGCTATATCTGAATGTTTCCGCTTTAGAATCAATCGAGGGCTTGACAATAAAAAAGTGGCCGTGGTATTTTATAGGGTTTTGTGAAATTTCCTCGACCTGGGTGTTCGGCCCAGAGGTGAGTACTTTTCCGAAAGAGGCGGATTACAGGGAACTTGCGTGCCTGTTGACGTCTGAACCGAAACTGGAAAGGAGGTAGTGCCATGGCTGAAAAAGCGAAATCGAAGACTGACGTTTCAGCACGTGCGGCCTTGAAGAACAGCGCGCAGATCTGCAAATGCTGCGGCAAGAAGGTCGATGTTGTCATGTCGGTTTCCCCTACGGGAAAGAGAAGAATGAGACGCCTGTGCTGCGAAGCCGAATAGTTGCAGGCCTCTGCCTCGCAAAACGGCTATCGTTTCAGAACTGTTTCGAGGGCCGGATTTTCATCCTGAATAGTTAATGTTACAATGAAGATCCGACCCCCGAGCTCTTGTATTCGACCGGGCTGCCTGTTGTTGACGGCTTGGGAAGAAGCCCGGTAATCATATGTTTTCGATATCTCCTCCGCCACGCCTCAGTCTTGGGCGCTCGCGAGATAAATGTCGTCCTGTGAATGCCTTGCCAGCGAGATCTTCCTCATGGCTGCCAGGACCCGTGTCGCATACCAGTGATCGCCTCCCTCATACCTTATCAGTGCCTGTCTGATGTTGCCGGTTTTTGAGATGTATCTCTCAAGAACGTAGGTGCCTGCGGCAATATTGTCCTCAATTTTGTAAAGATCCTCTCTCTTCCTCACGATCCCCTGAGCTTTCAGTTCATCAAGCCAGATGCCGGGCATTATGCCCATAAGCCCTATCGCCCCCTTGTCGCTAACGGCGCGCGGATTGTAGTTGGATTCCACCAGGCAGACGGCGAGGACGAGGTCTGTGTGGACGGTGCCCTGCGCAATGCCGTAGATACTGGAGAGAACGGTTTCAGGCATGGCGGAGTTCTCAGACATCCAATGCATGACACCTCGCTTGGCCGCATCCTTTAAATCTCCGGTGCTCCGGCCTGCCGCTGCCGGGTCATCCGGACTTGAGGGTTGGATCGGGGCCGTTGACTTATAGACCAGCGCAACACTGATGATTGCTATCAGACACAGAAAAAGGGTCCTTGTCAGCGGACCGCTCCTGTGCCAGAATGAGTTGTCTCTCATTTTGCATTTCATTTGGGAATACCTCCGGAAGATCTGCACAGGGAACGTCAATTATCGCGAAGGATTAAATCGCGCGGTTAAGACTACAGGGAAACTTGACACACCGAAATGATTTTATGGCAGATCTGGATTGATTTATTATATGGTATATTTTGCCTGTTTATGGGCTTTTTGTCAAACAAAAGGAGCATTTAACTGAGGAAAAGAGACGGAAGTCAGGAGAACCTGCCTCAAAATTGCGCATGGTCCCGGTTCAATTTGGCATGATTTCGATATAGAATAAAACAGGAAACAGGCGACCGTCTGAAGAGAGGCGTCGTAAAATATTTTGTCATCTGTTCCGAAGGACCAGGTATTCAGACTCTTCTCCGGTTGTTATGAAGAAACGTAGAGGGAGGCATAATATGAAGATCGACAGACAGAAAGCCGCTCCGGTCAGGAAACAGCGAGGTGAAAAGAGGCGCGGCCAGGAAGCCGCCGGACACAATGCTGAAGAAAACTGCAGATGTAAGGAAGTCTCTAAAAAATCACTTCCAGAACTGCTCAAGGTCGCGATTGGCGATCTGACTTTCTGGAAAAAAGGGAAATGAAGCCCCCCGCTTTGGCGGGAGGCGAATGTTTTTCCAGGGCAGCCTGCAGCTGCCTTTAAGTTTCGTTATTTGCCGAGTGCCTGTTCGAGGTCCATGGCGTGCTCCTGCTCCATGGCGAGGATGGTCCTCAATTGTTGAGCCAGATGATAGAGGTCCAGCTCCTCCGCCTGCCTTATCCGTGCAATGTATCTGGCGATGGCGTCATTCTCGCCCTCAAGGTCCTGTGTGAGCATCTTTATACTGTCCCTGGCAGTCTTTGCCGGCGGCATAGCGACTGTAGGTACTCCGCCGAGATAATCGATCTGCGCGGCAAGGATCGTTGCGTGCTGCAGCTCCTCCTGGGCATGAATGATCAGCTCCTTCTGGATGCTCTGATACATGGCGCCTTTCAGCACTCCCTGATGCTGGGTATACTGAACGATAGCGGTGTACTCAAGTCCAAGGTCCTTATTCAGCAAATCGATCAACTGTTTTTTTGAAATCTTCGCCATCATGTCCTCCTTCGGAATTTGACTTGTGGCAAGGTGCGCATGGCATCCCGGCCACTTGAATATCTTATGAAAATCCGCGCCTAAGTGCAAGCGTCCGGACCGGATAAATGACTGTTTTTGAGGCGCTTCGGGTACAATATATGACAGGTAGCAGCTGAACCGGGGGACCTCATTATATATAGACTAAATAAGGAGGCAAAAGCCTCGGAGAGCAGCAGAAATGAGGGAGTGGCCTCTGTCTCACCCAACGCTCTCGGACAGTCCGGATTGGAGCGGAACTCAGATTCCTTGATCTCAATTCCCTGACGGATTTCCGACCTTCGCTTTTTTGATTCCGTAACTGAAATATATCACGAGGCCGATAATCAGCCATGTAAAGAGCCTTATCCACGTGTCTCTCGGAAGCCCGGACATGAGGTAGAGACAGGTGATGATCCCGAGGACCGGCGTGGCGATGCCCCCGGGGGCCACGAACGCTCTCTCCGCATCCGGGTTGATGTAGCGAAGGACCAGCACGCCGGCACATACGATTACGAAGGCGAGGAGGGTGCCTATGCTCACAAGTTCTCCGACGATTCCGATGGGAAGCAGGGCCGACAAAAGGGCAGTTACGACGCCTGTAACGATTGTGATGATATAGGGAGTCCTGAATTTTTTATGGATCCTCGACACAAAAGGGGGGAGAAGGCCGTCCTTGCCCATGGAAAAAAAAATCCTGGTCTGGCCGAGAAGGAGCACCAGTATAACGGATGTGAGGCCTGCGATAGCGCCCACTTTAAGGACAGGGGAAAAGACATGCAGGTTCATCGCATCCAGTGCCACGGCGAGGGGCGCTGGACCGTTGAGTTCGGTGTAGGGGACAACCCCGGTAAGGACGAGCGATACGGCAACGTAGAGGATAGTGCAGATTATGAGGCTTCCCAGAATGCCTATCGGCATATCCCTCTGCGGGTTTTTTGCCTCCTGTGCAAGGGTCGATACAGCGTCAAATCCTATGTAAGCAAAGAATATGACGCCCGCTCCCCTGAGGACGCCGCTCATCCCGAAAACTCCAAACTCTCCCCTGTTCGGCGGTATGAACGGATGCCACAATTCAGGCTTGATAAAGAAGACGCCAGCCATTACAAAGGCGAGAATGATCAATACCTTGATTACGACGATTACCGCGTTCAGGGCCGCTGATTCCTTTATCCCCAGTATCAGGACAACGGTGATGAAGGCCACCACGATCACCGCCGGAAGGTTGAAAAGCGCTCCGGTGGCGACCCAGCGGTGCAACTGGATGTCATAAGTAACAGGAGGCGAAACGAGGGACGCGGGAAGAATTATGCCCAGGTCCTTCAGGAAACTCACCACGTATCCCGACCATCCTATCGCTACCGTCGTTGCCCCGATCGTATATTCGAGTATGAGGTCCCACCCTATGACCCAGGCCACGAACTGCCCCAATGTGGCATATGCGTAGGTGTAGGCGCTTCCAGCGACTGGAATCATCGAGGCGAACTCGGCATAGCAGAGACCTGCAAAGGCGCAGGCGAAGGCCGCCATCGTGAAGGAGAGGACAATCGCGGGCCCCGCCATCTGGGCTGCGGCATGGCCTGTCAGGACGAATATGCCTGCACCCACAATGACGCCGATCCCGAGAAGCACCAGCGTGACAGGGCCGAGCGAACGTTTGAGACCGCGGCTTTCGGCGAAGGCTTCGACCGTCACCTCTGCAAGCGTCTTCCTGAGAAAGAGTCTTTTCACTTTCTTATCCTCCTGATTCCGGGAGTTTCAAAAGGATGGTATTCATTATTCAAAAATAACATATTCTTTTATCTTCTCCGCCCTCTTCCCTTTTATCCCCAGGTCTTCCATCCGGTTGAACCTTCTTTCTTTCCGCATACTGAGTATTTTTCCGGCCGTCTCGGGTCCTATGCCGGGTACCCTGAGCAGCGTCTCCCTGTCAGAGCTGTTGATCCTTACCGGATAGTATTCGGGATGGCGGTCCGCCCACAACTCCTTGGGGTCCTTATCAAGCCTCAGGTTACCGTCGTCGCCGAGAAGGATGTCATCCCGGCCGAACCGGTATTTCCGGACGAGGAAATCGACCTGGTAGAGGCGGTGTTCGCGGACAAAAGTCTCCCCGGGGTTCGTGAGAAACATTCTTTCACCCGGGATGCCGGAATCTCCCAGGCCTTTCTGATAAGCCGAGAAGTAGACCCTCTTGAAATTAAGCCTCCTGTAAAGATCGAACATTGACCCTACGATCTCGGAGTCCGTCTCATCGGAGGCGCCCACAATGAACTGTGTGGTGCACTTGATCTTTGAAAACTTCATGCCCCGCGAAGTAAGGCTTCCCATTAGTTGCAGGGGACGGAGGATGTCCCTTTCGTAATCCTTACTGTTCGACAGCCGTTCAAAATGTTTTTTCCCGGGAGTCTCAATGTTCAGAGAGACGGCGGTTGCGAGCGAGAGAGAATCTTCTATTGCGGCGTCGGAAGCCCCCGGGATGATCTTGAGGTGAATATAACCCTTGAAATCATGTCTGTATCTTAGCAGTCTGGCGACGGTATTGATCTTGTCCATTGTGTAATCGGCATTATCGATGACTGCGGAACTTAGAAACAGACCGAAGACCTTGCGTCTCCGCAGGTATTCCATAAAGATCGAGGCGACCTGCTCGGGCTGAAGCGTGCAGCGCTGGACATCGGTGCCCGACCGTAGAGGGCAATACTTGCAGTCGTTTGCGCAGGCGTTCGAAAGCAGCGTCTTGAAGAGGACGGAATAGCCGCCCTGCGGCAGGGCGACGGGATAGATCCATCTTCCCTCGGAGCCCCTTTTGCGGTGGTCGTCTCTCGCGGTGCCGCAGGCGCAGGCCAGGTCATAGCGGGAATCTTCGGAGAGTACCTTCAGTTTCTCTATCGTGTCCATGAGACTACGAAATTATAGCACAGACGGAACGGTTATCTTCCTCTGAGAAACTCCTGAAACTGCCTCTTTATCTCCAGGTGGTGAAGGGGTATATTCGGGACTGCCTCGTTTCCGGGGAGTGCGAGGGCGTGGATGAAACGAAGGCCCTTATGCCTTGCTTTCATGACATGGACGATCTGTGCTTCAGTTGAAACTTTGACTGTGTTTTTTATCCCGAAGCCCTGCGCCACAAGCTCAAGGTCGACGCAGGAGCCTGTGAGGGTGGGTTGACTGCCGGTCGAACCGTAAGCGCTGTTGTCGACTGCGAGGATGGTCAGGTTCGAAGGGGCCGAATGCGCTGCGCTGGCAAGTGTCCCGGGATTCATCAGCAGACTTCCGTCACCATCGATGACAATAACTTCCCTGTCTGTCGAGAGGCTTATCCCCAGTCCGACGGGTGTCACCATGCCCATGCTTCCGAGCATATAAAAATTGGAAGGCTGGTGTTTGAGCGAGAAAAGCTCCTTCGACGGAATACCGAGGTTGCAGACCACGATTTTCGAAGAGAGATAAGGGGCGATTATTTTTATGATCTGGTAGCGGGTAAAGACTGGAACCGTTTCGCCCTTCGGTTCCGGTATTACGTCGGCGGATATAGGGCACTGCTCCGACTGAGGGGCCGCCGGGACACAGGATTCCTCCCAAAGGGCCGGGCTGAGCAGAAAAACATGAATTTCGTTTTCCCGGTAAACTTGATCCAGCCGCTCCCTTACCAGCCTGAAATCCTCTCTGGAATTTATAACCGTGTGTCGTATGGCAGCGCCTTTGAGAATTCCCGGAAGCCTCTTGCCCATCGGGATCTGGGCCTCGATTCTTTCCTTGTATACGCCCCTTCTGCTGACGAAAAGAGCCAGTGGCAGTTCGTAAAAATCGGTCAATGATAGAAGTGCGTTGATCATATTGCCGACGCCTGAACTCTGGACAAACATGGCCGGCTTCTTCCCGGCAAGTGCAGCCCCCGCACAAATCCCGACCCCTTCCTCTTCCCTTGTGAGAGGGACGTGAACGAACTCTTCGCCTACCATCGTGAGAAGGCCCTTGATCTTCTCGCAGGGCAGGGAGGCGGTGAAATCGGTGCCGGCCTTTTTCAGTATCTCTGTCAGCTCTTCTTCAGGGTACTGCATAGCAGCTCCTCTATCTTCTCATTGGATATCTTTTTGGATACTAATTGCGGTTCTATCTGGAACGTCTTATGGTCCTTCTCAAGACGTTTTTCCCCTCCCCCGGTTATGTTAAGCAGGATTGTATCTTCCTGTCTCACATTCCCGGCCTCCACAGATTCACGCAATGCCGCAGTGGCAACTCCGGCAGCCGGGACGATGTCTATTCCCTCAGTCTCCTGAAACATTTCCATTGAACGATAGACTTCTTCATTCTCAATACCATACATCTTTCCGCCGGTAGCTTTCAATGCATCATAAATACCGCCCTTTACCGAGTAAGCCGGATAGCGGGTAGAAAGTACCCGCGTCGTAATCATGGATATTAGTTCCGGGTCGAGGTCTCCGGGAAAAAGAGCCCGGCTTTTTTTCTGCCAGGCCTTTGTCATGGGTGCGAAAGGCAGGTTCTGTGCAAGATGGAGCACGGGGGGATGAGTACCGAACCTTCCGTCTTTCAGAAACCTCTCCGCCATCTCCCACACGCCTATGGCCCCTGTTCCGCTTCCCACCGCCTGGAAATAGTGTCCGGGAAGCCTTCCCATCTCCGAAACGGCGGACATGAGCACCACGCCGAGACCGTCTCTCTTGGCAACGTTCCTGACGCCGCCTTCGAAGGGGAACCCCGCGGAAACCGATATCTTCCTCGCTACGTCGATTGAGTCGGAGTAATCGCCGTCAAATACCGCCAGGGTCGGCACCATGGAGGAGCTCTCCAGATACCACATCTCCGAGAGGCAGGCCGTGGGCACCACGATTATGACCGGAAACCCCGACATCGTGGAGAGGTGGGCGAAGGCCCTCGCCGTATTTCCGGCGGATGCAACGATCAGCCCCTCAACGTCGTTTTCGACGGCATTCTGTAGGACCACGGCTGCATCAAATTCCTTGAAAGTGCACGTCCGCAGCAGCGCCCCCTTCTCCGGCCAGTAGCCGTTAAAGGCTATATAGAGGTTGTCGAGTCCCAGTTTTCGGGCAAGTCCTTCGGACCTGTATACCACCGGCCCGGGCTGGTCAAACGACGGCGTATGGACGGGAAGCCAGTTGAAGCCCCAGATGCCCTTGCCCTTTTCCGCCAGGAAAGCCTTCTCCCTGTATTCCGTTACAAGGAGAGAATCGGCGCAGTGCTCGCAGAAGGTGCAATAAACCTGCTTTAACTCCGTACCGCAGTTCCTGCACCGTATAGTGAAATGGCTCATATCATCTTCTCCTTATTAGTCCCGAGAAAAGTTCCATGATGTCAGTGATCGGTATCTGTTTTTCATATCCCTCCATGGCCTCATTGACCTTGGCATAGCACGCCGGACAGCTCAGGATAAGACGGTCCGCTTTTTTGTCGACCGCCTCGCCTATCGTGAGCCTGGCCATTGCGACCGCATTTTCGTGGAAGACCTTGCGGGCGGCGCCTCCGGCACCGCAGCACCTCGATTCAAGTCCGTGCCGGTCGAACTCAAGCACCTGGACCCCGGGGATGCTTCTGAGTACCGTTCTGGGTTCCTCTATGACGCCGACCCCTCTGCTCAGATAACAGGGGTCATGATAGATGACCCTCTCCTTCAGTTCCCCGATGAAAGAGAGTTTCCCTGTCTTTACGGCGTCGGCGACGAACTGTGTGATGTGGCGGATCTTGAAGGGAAGATCGTTTCCATAGAAAACCGGCCAGTCCCTTGACATTATATTCACGCAGCAGGGGCAGGAACAGAGGAGTGTCTTCACGCCCTTCGCCTTGTAGGCGCCGACCAGCCTCTTTGTAAGGTCTTTGAGGAGGTCGTGCTGTCCGGTGATGAAGAGGGGAAACCCGCAGCAGACCTCTTCTTCGGCGGACAGCATGGTGAAGGGCTCGCCTGTTGCGTCTATAACCGACACATCACCCTTTACCATGGGCATCGCCTCATATGAGCCGGTGCACCCGGCGTAATATCCTATTTCCGCTTTTTCCGCTATCTTGATGTCTTCCGGAAACCAGGGGCTGAACCTTTCCCGTGCCGGTTTATTGTATGGATTTCCCGAGTTCAAAATATGGCCCGGCATCTCTGACTGGGCACCGAGAGGACCGAGACCACGCCTAACCATCTCTCTCCTGAGAGCGGGCCAGAGCCTTTGAGTTAAGATGCCCACCGTGCAGTTCTGACCGCAGGCGCCGCAGGTCGTGCATTCGTAGACAGCCTTTCTGAAATCCTCGATCAGTCTGGGGTCTATGCCTTTGCCGAAGAGTCTTCCCCTGAGGCCTTCGGTGGCCTTTATGAATTCCCTGAAGACACGTATCTTTTCCGGTGGCGAAATCGAGGGGTTGCCGGTGACGTCCTGCACAGGACAGTGCTTGAGGCATTGACCGCATTGCGTGCAGGCGTCGAGTTCCATGAGCTGCAGGGGGGTAAGTGTTCTTGTAAAGGCGCCGCGACCTTTCCCGGACCGGCCTGTCTCTTCACGCGTCTTTCCTTCAGGCCTATTTTTCATGCAATACCCTCTTCAGCTCTGCCTCCCGCCTCCGTGCTTCGTGCATGACGACCGGGGCGATGAACAGGTGGAAAGGCAGGGAGAGCGCCAGGAGGAGGACAAGGAGAAAATGGACGACGAAGAGGAGACTGTGCGGCACAGGACGGGGAGAAAAAGTGACGATCCCGAGGACAAATTCTTTTACCCCCACCAGGTCGGACCTGAAAATATGGAGAAGGAAACCGGTGACTCCGATAAGCAATACGAGCCCCAGGATGAAGTAATTAAAGCGGGAAACGTATCTCTCCC
The DNA here is from genome assembly GCA_046707105.1 of Thermodesulfovibrionales bacterium. Lineage (GTDB taxonomy): Bacteria > Nitrospirota > Thermodesulfovibrionia > Thermodesulfovibrionales > UBA6898 > JARRRD01. Next base: position 4,683 of record JBJKOV010000442.1, on the reverse strand, counting down.
TGCCGCCCGCCCTGATAAGCGCTATAGAGACTATGGACAGGGAGAGTACATACCCCGCAAGCAGCCCAAGGGACTGAAGACCGGCTATGCATTCAGGGACGGGGTTCATTATGTACTTCAGGTGCCTCGCGAGCACGAGAAAAAATGAAATGTGGAAGAGCCATGCACTGAACCACAATAATCCGTTCTCATGAAAAAGCCTCCTGAAAAAGACGACGTCAATGGCCGTTTCCGCCCATGCTTTCAATGATCCGCTGTGAGGGCGCCGCGTACTGTGTCCCATTTCCACAGCAGCCCTGTGCCAGAGGAGCGCGTGGAAGATGACTCTCCAGATAAAGGCGGCGTATACACAGTACACAATAACCGGCAGCAGTATTGTCATCTATCATTACTTCACTATATCATGCCTTGCAGGACGATTATTACTGAAACCATATTTAGTCGCAGTTGTGTCATTCAGGCTCCTTCACGAACCTTATAGTAACGTCCTTGGGCACGTTCAGTCCGGCTTCGACCTCGAGTGCCTTAAGTATCGCGGCGGGCACGGGGCAGGCAACATGCTTGAGGCACGTTGCCGCCCTGGTATAAACCGGGTTATCAAGGACCCTCTTGAATACGTCCATCATCGTGAGCTCCGAGATCTCCCTGCCGAGTTTCACCACCATCTCGCATTCCGAGCCGACCTTCACAGTGTAGGTATTGGAATTCTTCTTCTCTATCTCAATGGTCGACTCCATGCCGCAGGCGCCGGGGTTTACCACTACGCGAGTCATCGGTCTGTTCCCCTATGCCTTGATGCTCGACGCTATCGGCGCCTTCTGTTCTTCGAGCATTGCCTTGAGGTTAGGGAATTTGTCTTTCATGTGCGGGATATGCATCGCCTGCATGAACTCCTTTTCGAACGCGGGTTCCGTCGCGATTTCGACGAATTCCACCCAACGCGACCTTTCGTCCGCTTCTATCCTCTTATCTCTGTTGAGAAGCGCCATGCGGGCGCCGTCGCCTGCGGCGTTGCCGACTATAACCACCTTCTCGATCGGCACATCGGGGAAGAGCCCGAGCGTGAGCGATGCCTCCCTGTCGATATGGCTGCCGAAGGCTCCCGCCAGTTCGACCCTGTCGAGTTTCGTCACGCCCATCTGCTGCATCATAAGTTTTGCGCCGGTATAAAGAGCCCCTTTTGCCAGCTGCATGGCCCTTACGTCACCCTGCGTAACGGTGATGTCCTGGTTGATTGATGTCTCATCCGCCCAGGCAAGGACATACTCCGGCTTTCCCGTCGCATCTTTTCTGATCCTGTTGCTGTCCAGACCCATTACGAACTTGCCTGTTTTGTCTATGATCCCGCCTTTGAACATCTCGGCGATCACATCGATGATCGCGGAACCGCAGATACCCTTGGCATTGATTTTCCCGTCCTCTATGTGTGTGTGCCAGTCGGCCTTTCCTATGACCTTGTAAAGGGGCTCCTTCGTGACGGCGTCGATCTTCACCTTTTCGATGGCCCCGGGAGCGGCCCTCATGCCGAACTTTATCTGTGCGCCCTCGAAGGCCGGACCGGTGGCGCAGGAGGTCGAGCAAACCCTGTCCTTGTTCCCGAGCAGCAGTTCGCCGTTTGTTCCTATATCGATAACAAGCACCATCTCATCCTGAAAATACTGCTCCTGTGCGATAAGGACCCCCACGTTGTCGGCGCCGACAAACCCGGCCTCGATAGGCAGGACGTGGAGGTAGGCGGAGGGATTAATCCTGATGCCAATGTCACGTGCCTTGATGTCCAGTGAACGCTGGACCGCCGGGATGAAGGGCGAGCGCCCTATATAGGTCGGATTCAGTCCGAGGAAGATGTGATGCATCGCGGTGTTGAAGACGATCGTGAGGTCATCGATGGCGTAGCCGGGGGTGGGACCGTCTTTTTTTACCTCACTGACCACCCTCTCGATGATCTCGTTCAGACCGGCGATGATCGCGTTCTGCATCGTTGCAAGTCCCTCCGGGTTGGTCATGGCATAAGTGATCCGCGACATAACATCCTCGCCGTAGGGAACCTGGGGGTTCATCATGGACTCGGTGTTGATAACCTTACCGGTGCTCATGTCGCAGAGATAGCCGACACAGGTCGTCGTTCCTATGTCGACGGCCAATCCGTAACAGACTTCGACCGAGCCGGGTTCGACCTTTATGATCTCCTTGTCCATCCAGACGGTGAAGGTCGCCATCCAGGTTTCGGCCCTGATGATGTCCTGGAGGTCCTTGAGCACAGGGTAATCGAATGTAAGGTCCTTTAGTCCGTAATTCGCCTCCAGCGAGGCGAGGACCCTTTCGTAGTCGCCCGTCGTCATGTCGTGCAGGGTAGGGGCCGACAGTTGGACAGTATATTTCTTTACCGCCGGATCAAGAGCAATCGACAGCTCCTTCGCCGCTTTCCTCACAACCTGCTTGCCCGCCCTCGATCGTTCCGGTACATAGACCTTCAGGTCGCCGTGGATTTCGCAGGAACAGGCGAGCCTGATGCCCGGCCCGTCCTCGGGTTTGATGTGCTTCAGCTCATCCTTGGAAGGCTCCCGTGGAGTGATATGTGCCATCCCTGATTCCATATTGTCTTTCTCGAAGTAGCCCTCTTCGATCCTGACCTTGCACTTTCCGCAGACCTTTTTGTTGCCGCAAAGGGCCTCGAGATCGACGCCCAGTGCCTGTGCGGCTTCGAGGATGGTCTTGCCTTCCTCTATCTCGCCCCGCCGGCCCGCCGGCTGAAAAATTACTTTGTATGTGCGACTCATTTATGCATCCTCCTGATTGTTCTTTCTCTTTTTTTGCTCCGACTAACAGTCTCGAAATTGTATGCGCCGATCGTCAGAAAATCCCTCCTGACCTCCCTTTGTCTAAAAGAGGAGAGAAAGGAGATTTTCCCGCTGGTGAGCATTCAGCTGTGAGACTCTAAGCAGCTTCTCCCTTGTCTTCCGGTTCTCCATTCTTTCTGTGTTTCTCAGTACAACTTGTTTTACTTTCCACGCGGGTCCTGGAATGTCCTGCTCCTTTTTTTATCTTTCTGGAGTATGGACATATAGTGGAGCACAATCCGCAATTCGGTTTTCCTTTCAAAAGGAGTCTGTCATTCTTGAGAGATCTGCATTTTTCATAGGTCACGATCTCTCTCAGGGGGTCTTCGGAGGACCAGAGGCGGCCCCGGAGAGCCCCTGAAGGGCAGTGCCTGACGCAGAGGTCGCAGTCGCCGCACTCGGAGTCCGTTATGGGCAGGTCAGCCCGCAGGGGAGCGTCTGTGAGGACCGTCGCCCAGGTCAGTTTCGAGCCGTACTCCCTGTTGATTACAAGGCCGTTTTTCCCGACCCAGCCGAGGCCGGAACAGGTGGCGGCCGTCTTATGGCTGAAAAGTTTATAGAGCCTGGAGATGAATGTGTCCGTTATGCGGTCGGAGTCAGGGGGAATGGCCAGTGCCCTGCACCCCCTCTCCCTCAGCCAGCTTACTGTCAGATCCTGAAGCCGGGAAAGCTGGTCCACAGTCGTCCGGTTCAGACTCCTGTTTACTGCTATTGCAACTCCCCTGTTGAGGTGAATGATCTCATCCGTAAGCGCCAGGCTGACATCTCCCACCCCTACGAGAGTTGCTCCCTCGTCTTCCAGGTATTCCTTCAGTTCGAGTGCCTCCATCTCTACTTTTTCAGCTTCTCCTCCCTGAGTTTTCTGAGGAAGGCCACCATCTTGATCGCTTCTTTAAGGGCGTTGCTTGCGTCCTGCGCATACCCGTCCGCACCCCACTTGTCGGCCAGTTCTTTCGACGTGGGCGCCCCTCCGATCATGATCAGGCATTCAGGGTTCTTTTCCTTGATCTTATCTATTACTTTAGGCATGCCGACCATTGAGGTCGTCATCATGGCCGAAAGGCAGACGAGGTCGGAGTCGGTCCTCAGCTGTTCCTCGACGAACTTGTCGAGGGGAACGTCCCTCCCGAGATCGTATACGGTGAACCCGGCGACATCGAACATCATCTTCACCAGGTTCTTCCCTATGTCGTGGACATCTCCCTCGACGGTGCCTATCACGACGGAGCCTTTTATTCCAAGGTCCATCTGCTGGCAGTGGGGTTTGAGTATGTCCAGACCAGCATAAAGGGCGTCGGCGCACATCAGTATCTCGGGCACGAAATACTCCTGCGCCTCGAAGAGCCTTCCGACCTCTTCCATTCCGGCCACCAGCCCTTCGAATATCGCTTCGTTGGCGTCCATTCCCAGGTCCACGGCTTCCTGTGCCCCCTCCTTGCATGCATCTTCATCATACTGGATGACTCCATTCCTCAGCTTTTCGAGTACCTCTTTCTTCCTGGCTTCATCTACCATTATCTTTTACCTCCATGTTTATTGACCTCGTCCATCATTGCCATCATGTTTCTGGGCGGCACCGTCGGCCAGATATCACATCCCGGCCAGACAGCGCTCACGCCGTCATCGATGCACTTCCTCATAGTCGTCCTGACCAGTTCTTCGTCACCGGAGACCAGGACGTTGTACGGGTCATAGTTGCCGAAGATAAGGGCATCCTTGCCCAGCTTCTTCCTCGTCTCCTGGACGTCGTTCTTCTGCTCCACGCTGATTGCGGTAGGTCCGGCCTCCATCATGAAGGTCACGATATCGTTTGTCTTGCCGCAGATATGCAATACGGAGTGGA
>JBJKOV010000441.1:0-4439 GCA_046707105.1 Thermodesulfovibrionales bacterium | reverse complement strand
TCCCAGCGGCGTTGGGGTTATGGCTGTGACCTCGATATATTTGCCGTCGGGCTTGTCCTTCAGACGATCGATGACCTTCAGAAAATCGACCTTCGAAAGACGGCCCATGGGAAGCATCTCGTCTTTTTCGAGACCGAGTCTTTCCCTCCATTTATCCGGGGTCGGCATATTCTTCTCAGCCTCTTCGGAAATCTGCCAATCCGCTAGTTTTGTTGCATCGTACGCCATCCTGAATCCTCCTTTTGTATATGCGATTTTTGCACTGTAAGAGCAGGCCCTCACCCGGTCAATAAAGGGAATAAAACAGGGTCGGCTGAGCCGATGCCGCCCGGCAGGGAGTCCGGGACACTGCTCAGTAGCTGATCAGCGCATTCATGAACTTATCGTTCATGCGTCTGAGATTCTTGCACATGACAAGGGCTATCTTCTTCATGATCTTGAATGCGATGGAAGACACCTCCGTCTCCATCTTTTCGAAGTCCTTTTTGCCGATGAAAAGGATTTCGGTATTCTCGACGGCGGTCGCGAAGGCCTCGTGCTTTCTTTTTTCAAGAATGGAGAGTTCACCGAAGAAATGGCCTTTCGTAAAAAAGGCCAGAGTCTGTTTCCATCCGTCGGCAGTGAGCTTGGCGATTTCGACTTTACCGGTGTTGATGAGGTAGAGACCCTTGGTTTCCTCTTTCTCCTTGAAAATCTGTTCACCCTTCTTAAAGCGGAGCTTCTTGATGATCTTCGATATTTCGGCGAGTTCCTTGCTGTTGAGGTCTTCGAGAAGATACTGTTGTTTTAACGTCTTTTCCATAACCGCCCTCCTTGATTAAGATGAACTCCGGCTTCCCGCCGTTTTCTTCTCTTTAAGCCTTTCTATCCTGACTGCGCAGACCTTCAACTCGGGTATCTTGCATACGGGGTCAAGCTCGGTGCTTGTCAACATGTTGGCAGCGGCCTCCCTGTAATGAAAGGGAACAAAGACCACTCCGTCGGAGGGACGGTCGGATACGGAAGCCTTAACGTGAATGCTTCCGCGACGCGAAGATATTTTTACCATGTCGCCGTCGGTGACCCTGAGCCTGGCGGCGTCGCCGGGACTGATCTCCACATATGCCTCCGGGGCAACGACATTCAATTCGGGCACTTTTCTGGTCATCGAACCGGTATGGTACTGGAAAAGTTGTCTGCCCGTGGTGAGAACAAAGGGATAATCCTTGTCCGGAAGCTCCTTCGAAGGTGTATGACGGACCGCCGTAAACGCCGCCTTCCCTCGTGGGAATCCGCCCTTGAAGAGATAAGGAGTACCGGGATGGTCCGGCGTGGGGCAGGGCCACTGAAGTCCCCACGATTCTATCCTGCCGTAAGTAATTCCGGCGACCGCAGGCCATACCTGCCCTATCTCCTGGAGCACTTCCTCTATAAAATTGTATTTCATCTCATATCCCATGCGCCGCGACAGTTCAAGAATTATGGATGAGTCTTCCCTCGCGCCGCCCGGAGGAGTGACCGCCTTTCGTACTCTTTGGACTCTTCTTTCAGTATTGGTGAAAGTACCGTCTTTCTCCGCAAAACATGCCGCCGGCAAAACAACGTCGGCCAGTTCCGCGGTATCCGTCATGAATATGTCCTGTACGACGAGAAAATCGAGTTTCCCTAAAGCCTTCTTCGTGTGGTTGACATCCGGGTCGCTGACCACCGGGTTTTCTCCCATGATATACAATGCCCTGAGTTTTCCCTCAATGGCCGCCTCTGTCATCTCGGTGGCGGTGAGACCGGGAGCAGCGGAAAGCCCGACGCCCCAGGCGGCCTCGAATTTTTCTTTTATCGCCGGGATGTCCACACGCTGGTACCCAGGGTACTGATTTGGTATGCAGGCCATGTCGGTTGCACCCTGAACATTGTTCTGTCCGCGGAGGGGGTTCACCCCGGTGCTTTCTCTTCCTAGATTACCTGTCATCAGAGCAAGATTGGCGACGGCGAAGACATTTTGCGTGCCGTGGGAATGCTGTGTTATGCCCATCGTATAATAAATAGCCGGTCTTTCGGCCCTGCCGTAAAGACGCGCAGCCTCGATGATCTCTTTCTTCGGAACACCCGTAATTTTTTCGGCTTTCTCGGGCGTAAAATCTTCAAGGCTCTTTTTGAAGGAATCGAAGCCCTCGGTCCACTCCTCAATGAACTGTTTGTCTATCATGCGCTCCTTGAGGATCACATGCATGATACCGTTAAGCAGGGCGATGTCGGTCCCGGGCCTCTGCTGCATCCAGAGTGTGGAAAACCTGACAAGGTCGATCTTTCTCGGATCTGCGATGATTATCTTTGCGCCCTTTCGGAAAGCCTTCTTCATCCTCAACCCGATGATGGGGTGAGTCTCGGTCGTGTTCGAGCCGATTACGAAGATCACGTCGTTGTTTTCGATCTCGGGGATGGAATTGGTCATCGCCCCCGAACCGAATACTGTGGCCAGACCGGCCACCGTCGCGCTGTGTCAATACCGGGCGCAGTGGTCGACGTTGTTCGTGCCTATCGCGGCCCTCATGAATTTCTGGAAGAGGTAGTTCTCTTCGTTGGTGCACCGCGCCGACGAAAGCCCGCCTATCGCATCGGCGCCATGTCTGCTCTTTATTTTCCCGAGCTTCGCCTCAACGAGATCAAGGGCCTCTTCCCACGACGCCTCCCTGAATTTGCCGTGTTCCTTTATGAGAGGGGTCCTCAGTCTCTCGGGACTTTTTATGAAATTGTAGCCAAAACGGCCCTTGGGGCAGAGCCATCCTTCGTTGATGGTATCTTCCCTGGACGAGACTCGAATGACCTCGTTCCGCCTGACGTGGAGGGTGAGGTTGCAGCCGCACCCGCAATAAGGACATACTGTGTCGATCTCCTTTATATCTTTCTGCCGGCCCTGCTGCGACCAGGTTTTACCTGTAAGTGCGCCGGTGGGGCATACTGATACGCACTGGCCGCAGAACTCGCAGTTCAGGTCTTTTTCAAAGGCGGGTGTAATCTTGGCATTGAAACCTCTGTATGCGATATCTATCGCTCCCACGCCCTGGATCTCGCTGCAGACCCGCACGCACTTGCCGCAGAGAATGCATTTCTCCATATTCCTTTCGATGAACGGATTGTTGTCCTTCCGGGTGTACTCCCGCCTCTCGCCTGCCAGGCGGTTGTCACGTATGCCGTAAAAATACGCGAGTTCCTGGAGCGTGCAGTCACCGGCCTTTTCGCATGTCATGCAGTCGTTGGGGTGGTCGGAAAGTATAAGCTCCAGAACGGTCTTGCGAAGTCTTTCTATCACAGGGGAAGTGGTCACGACCTCCATCCCTTCATCGGCAGGTGTAGTGCATGAGGTAACCGGTCTGTTCATACCCTTTATCTCCACGATGCAGAGCCTGCAGCCGCCGTACGGTGCCAGTTTAGGGTGGTGGCAGAGGGTAGGGACTGGAATACCGGCGGACCTCGCCGCCTCCAGGACTGTGGTCCCCTTCGGGACTGTTATGCTTGTTCCATCTATCTTCAGATTGATCATAATTCTTATCCCTTGCTGATCGCCTTGAATTTGCATGTCTCGAAACAGGCTCCGCATTTTACGCAGAGGTCGGGATCGATCTTATGGGTCGCCTTGCGCTCTCCGCTGATAGCACCGGCTGGACAGACCCTCTTGCACATGCCGCAGCCCTTGCAAAGATCGGACAGGATCATATATGCAAGAAGGTCGCGGCAGACCCCTGCGGGACATTTCTTGTCAATGATATGCGCCTCGTATTCGTCCCGGAAATATCTGATTGTGCTGAGGATGGGGTTGGGGGCCGTCTGGCCCAGGCCGCAGAGTGAGGTCGCCTTGATGTCCATCGCAAGGCTTTGGAGAAGTTCGATATCTCCTTCCCTTCCCTGTCCGGAGGTAATCCTTTCGAGTATTTCCAGCAGTCTTTTGGTCCCTATCCTGCAGGGTACGCACTTGCCGCATGATTCGGACTGTGTAAACTGAAGGAAAAATTTCGCGATATTCACCATGCAGTCGTTTTCGTCGAGGACGACCATCCCGCCGGAACCAACGATCGAACCTACGCGGGCGAGAGATTCAAAATCGACGGAGATATCCAGGCGGTCCGCCGGAATACATCCCCCCGAAGGGCCACCCGTCTGGACTGCTTTGAACTTCCTGTCATGTTCGATCCCGCCGCCGATGTCATATATAATTTCTCTGAGAGGGATGCCCATGGGGACCTCGATGAGTCCCGAATTCCTTATCTTCCCGGTCAGGGCGAAGACTTTAGTGCCCTTGCTCTTTTCCGTGCCCATCGAAGAATACCATTTCGCACCCTTTCTTATGATATAGGACACATTGGCGAGGGTCTCGACGTTGTTAATGACAGTGGGCTTCCCCCAGAGGCCTTTGAAGACGGGGAAGGGCGGCTTCGCCCTCGGCATCCCGCGCTGGCCCTCTA
>JBJKOV010000440.1:0-3107 GCA_046707105.1 Thermodesulfovibrionales bacterium | reverse complement strand
GAGCAGGAACTGGCGGATGCGTCCGCACTCGGCGATACTACCGGCATGTTCAACTGTCCCCATACCGGAGTGGCACTGGCCGCGCTGATAAAACTGATTAAGGCCGGTAAGATAGATAAATCCGAGCACGTGGTGGTCATATCCACCGCCCACGGCCTGAAGTTCACAGATTTCAAGGTGAAGTACCACGAGGAGGCGTTCGACTTCCCCTGCACATATGCGAACAAGCCTATCGAGCTCCCCCCTACCGTCGATGCCGTAAAAGAGGCGCTTAACGATGCACTAAGAAAGAGGAGAGAAAAGAATGTCTAAGAAGCCGTCAGATCCCCGGAACTGGCATCCTGCCACATTGGCCATCCATGGCGCCGGCCGGCTCCCCAAGCCGTACCATGCCGTCTCGACGCCTATCGTCCAGACTTCCAACTACTACTTCGATACAGCCGATGAGGTCGAGGACTTCATGCGGTCCAAGGGCCAGGGAAAGGTGACCCGCGAGCACGAGTACGCCCGCTACGGCAACCCGACCCAGCAGGAGACAGAGCGCAAGCTGGCAGCCATCGAGGGCGCGGAGAAGGCTGTCCTCTTTTCGTCGGGCATGGCAGCCGTGCTGCTTACGATCATGACCTTCATGAAGCCAAAGGGCCATATAATCTTCACCGGAGACTGCTATCGCCAGACCAGGGACTTCGCTACGAATTTCCTGGGCAAGTTCGGCGTGGAGCATTCCATCGTCGACCCCACGGCCGCAGCTATAGAGGCAGCCATCAAGCCGAACACGAACATCATCTTCACGGAATCTCCGACAAACCCCTATCTGCGAGTGCTCGACATCCCTGCGGTTGTGCAGGTGGCCAAGGCTAGAAATATTATGACGATCATCGACGCTACGCTGGCCACGCCTTACAATATCAAGCCCCTAGCCCTGGGCGTGGACATAGTCGTACACTCTTCCACCAAGTACCACGGCGGCCATAACGACCTGATGGCCGGTGTGGCCCTGGGCTCTGCGGCACTAATGACCGACTGCTACAAGATGCAGCGCATGATGGGCGCGACACCCGGCCCCCTCACCTGCTTCCTCTTGGAGAGGGGACTCAAGACCTTCGGCATGCGCATGGAGCACCACAACAAAGCAGGTCGCGCAGTGGCAGAGATGCTCGAGGCCCATCCGAAAGTAGAGAAGGTATGGTATCCGGCCCTCGCGTCGCACCCGGACCACAAAATCGGCATGGAGCAGATGAATGGTTTCGGCAGCGTCATCAGCTTTCTTGTCAAAGGCGGAAACGCAGAGACGAGGAAATTCATCGACGCTCTCGAACTTTTCCTGATCACGCCGAGCCTCGGCGGAAGCGAGAGCCTTGTCACCCAGATGTCGACCATGTCCTTCTTCGACTATCCGGAGCAGTACCGCAAAGACATCGGAATGGTCGACAACCTCGTGCGCCTGGCACTTGGTCTGGAGGATATCGACGACCTTATCGCCGACCTGAAGCAGGCGCTCGGGAAGATCTGACCCGGCTTTATTGTTGCACTGCAAGATCAAAAACTAAAAGCCCAGGAGGAAAAAGTATGCGCCTCAAGACGCTGGTTCTTATTGCTTTCATTCTATCGGTATCAATTGTAAGCTCAGTTTCCGCAGAAACGAGGATACGCTGTGCGTCGACGACAAGCACCCTGAATTCAGGCCTATTTGATTACATCCTCCCGATCTTCCAGAAAAAAACGGGCATAACGGTCGATGTTGTTGCGGTGGGGACCGGTGCTGCCATCGAGATAGGTAAAAGGGGTGACGCAGACGTGGTTTTCGTTCACGCCAAGGAGCTGGAGCTGAAGGCTCTGAAGGAAGGTTATTTCGTCAACAGGCACGACGTCATGTACAATGACTTCGTCATCATCGGTCCGCCCGGCGACCCTGCCGGTATAAAGGGTCTGAAGTCGGCTGCTGTTGCGTTCAGGAAGATAGCAGAGGGCGCCCATACTTTCGTTTCCCGCGGGGACAGGTCGGGCACGAACATAAAAGAGTTGGCGATATGGAAGAAGGCCGGGATAGATCCGAAGGGCCGGAAATGGTATCTCGAAGTGGGCCAGGGCATGGAAAAGACAGAGAGGATCGCCAGTGAAAAGAGGGCCTACACGCTCACAGACAGGGGAACATGGCTTGCGACAATGGACAAGGACAGGCTGGATATGGCTATCCTTGTCGAAGGAGACCCTGTTCTGTTTAATCAATACGGCGTCATGGCCGTGAACCCGGCGAAGCATAAATATGTAAAATATAAAGAGGCCATGGAGTTCGTGAACTGGCTCATATCTAAAGAAGGGCAGCGGACCATTGCATCTTACAAGAGGAAAGGAAACCAGCTTTTCTTCCCTGACGCCAAATAAGGCACAACCTGCGGCGGCTCGGTCTCAAGGGGCCGGCCTCCGCATCCCTGTGACATGCACTATATAATCGAGGCGTTCGGCAAGGCCTTCGGCATTATATTCAGCCTCGACCCGGTGCTGCTCAGGATTATTCTTCTCTCACTGAAGGTCTCCGGTTGGGCTCTCGTCATCTCTACAGTGCTCGGGCTTCCGCTCGGGGCTGTCGTTGCGCTGAAGAGAATGAGGGCCAGGGGGCTTGTTATAAGCGTGATGAACACAATGATGGGCCTTCCGCCGGTGGTGGTAGGCCTCTTTCTCTATCTCGTTCTTTCCAGAAGCGGGCCGATGGGCTTTTTGGGGCTTCTATATACGCCTGGTGCGATGATCGTCGCCCAGACGATTCTCGCCCTTCCGATAGTGGCGTCTCTTTCCTATTCTGCGATTGTGAATGTTGACCCGGTCATAAGCCAGGCTGCAAGGACCCTGGGGGCAACGCAGTTTCAGACGACGGTCACTATTGTGAAGGAGGCCCGGTTCGGCATCATGTCGGCCCTGATCGCCGGTTTCGGAAGGGTGATGGCCGAGGTTGGGGCCATACTGATAGTCGGCGGCAATATCTCCGGCTACACCCGGGTCATGACCACAACCATCGCGCTCGAAACGGACAAGGGCAATTTCGAACTTGCGCTTGCGCTGGGGATCGTCCTGCTGTTCATATCCATGGTCATTAATCTGGCCCTCTA
>JBJKOV010000439.1:0-26346 GCA_046707105.1 Thermodesulfovibrionales bacterium | reverse complement strand
AGATACAGGCCTATTGAGGTCATTGTCGTTAATGACGGCGGGTGCGATCTGGATGTCGGGGCAATGAAGGCGCATCTCGGCGATGTATCTCTCACTTATGAAAGACTGAACGAGAACCGGGGCCGCGGTCAAGCCGGAAATATCGGGATCCTGAACACCAGGGGCGAGTATATCGGGTTTCTTGACGACGATGACGAGTTCTATCCGAAACACGTGGAGACATTAGTTGGCTTTCTTTCTAAGAACGGTTACAAGGTTGCATATACGGACGCTGAAATGATTTCCGGATCTTATGTTTTTGAGACTATGGAATTCAAGGAGACCGACAGGCGCATCTTTTCTTCCAAAGACTTTTCCCTGGAAGACCTTCTGATCGTCAACTATATCCCCCTTATCACAATTATCTTTCATAGAGATGTGTTCGTTGCGGAAAACGGGTTCGACGAGAGCTTTGAAGCGTATGAGGATTGGGATTTGTTGATAAGGGGCGGCCATCATTATCCTTTCCATCACATCAGGACTGTAACTGCAAAGTACATACAGTGGAGCAGGGAACTACAGATCGCGCAGAGCAGCGAATACGCGGAATTACTTGATAGCTCATATGACAAGGTTATTTTGAAGCATGCTGACAAATACACCCCCAAAGTTATACGTTATTATAGGAATTCTTTTGCCGCGCTTAATTCGATGGTAGGGGATAAGGAATCAAAGCTTTCCGAGCGGGATGGGAAGATCGAGGATCTTGAGGCCCAGCTAAGCTCGAAGGACGCCCATATCGGGACCCTCATGCAGCGCATAAGAGCCCTTGAGGAAGCTCTATCGGAGAAAGACAAATATATCCATTTTGTGCAGTCCGGCCGCGGCTGGAAACTGCTGTCCAAATACCATTCGCTGAGAGACCGCATTTTGGGTGTGCTTAGGTAGGACCATTGCCCGACTTCGTGAATGGAGATAATGAAGCAAGGGACGCTTTGAAGCCGAAGGTCAGCGTTATAATCCCTCTTTATAACCACGAGAAATTTGTAGAAAATGCAATTCAGTCCGTTCTGACGCAGTCTTATGAAGATTTAGAGCTTATCATTATTAATGATGGTTCAACGGACAAGTCAGAAGAAGTAGTTAGAAGCATTGACGACAGAAGAATAAGATATTTCTCTCAAACAAACCTGGGCGCCCCCAATACTATAAATAAGGGGGTGCAGTTGGCCCGGGGAGAGTTTGTCAGCATACTTAACTCCGATGATGTCTATGACATTAACAGGATTGAAGAGTGCGTAAGGATATTCAGCGAGGATCCTTCATTTTTTGCAGTGTTCAGCCATATCGAATGCATCAATGAGAAAGGTGAATATATAAAGTCAATACGTGGACGTGAGCATGTCTGGTCAACCCATACCGCAGAAACATCTTTTAAGGCGGACAACCCCAATATGGTCCTTGATCTTCTCGCCGGCAACTTTCTTATCACTACTTCTAATCTCTTCTGCCGAAAGAGTGTTTTTGATAAGATCGGTTATTTTTCCAACCTCAGATATGCGCATGACTATGAATTCTTCCTGAGGCTCTGCCACAGTTACAAGGCTCACATTATCGGACGGCCGTTGCTGAAATACAGGATCCATGATGCAAACACGCTGAGGGAGGATGATCCCGGGGTCAACTTTGAAGTCGGACTCACTCTGGCAAGCTTTTTTCTGGCGTATGGAATCAAGGATATAATTCCCTGCCGTGTAGACAAAAAGAATATCTATGAAGTTATGATGAAATTCTACAACTCGGTAAATACGTATAAAGCAGACAGGCTGATCATGGTTTTGCTAGTGTTCGGGATGGCATACGGTAAAGAAATGGAGAGTTTCCTTAAGATACTCACTGAGGTCCCGGCAAATCCTTTAAGGAATGTATGCGTTACAAATATCGAGAACCTTCTTGGTGAATCGCGGAATCTAAGAAAGGATAAAGAAATCCTGCAAAAGGAAGCCAAGATCCTCAAAGCTGACAACGAACTGTTACAAAAAGAGTCTCGAACCTTGAGAAGTGATAACGAAATCCTTCTGAAAGACTCACGGACTGTGCTGGAAGACAACGAGATATTACAAAAGGAAGCTCGGATCCTGAGAGCTGACAACGAACTGTTACAAGAAGGGTCTCGAACCTTGAGAAGTGATAACGAAATCCTCCTGAAAGACTCACGGACTGTGCTGGAAGACAACGAGATATTACAAAGGGAAGCTCAGATCCTGAGAGCTGACAACGAGATATTACAAAAGGAAGCTGAAGACGTCAGGCAGATCATCCATGATCAACAGGCGAAGATCAAGAAACTGGACGCAATAACGGGAAGCAAGTTTTATAAGTTATGGCGTCTGGTATACAAAAAAATTGATATGCCGAATTCATTGTGAATAGCTTACCGCGGCTCAGGTATCTGATAAAAAATGCAACAAATTGAGGACAAAATGTACCCTTCTGTTTCAATAATTCTACGCGTGAAGAATGAAGGAAGATATCTGGGGAAGGTTATAAATGCCATTCTCGAACAGGATTATCCTTCGAGACCCGAGGTAATAGTCGTCGATTCCGGCTCCACAGACGATACCCTTCGAGTTGCCGGTAAATACGGGTGCAGAATCGTCAAAATAAACCCTGAAGATTTTACTTTTGGCAGAGCGCTTAACATAGGGTATAAGGCGGCAAAGGGTGATATCTTTGTTAATCTGAGCGGGCATTCGATTCCTGCGGGCAGCAAATTTTTGAGAAATCTTATCGGGGTATATGAAGACCCGATCGTTATGGCTTCTTTCGGACGAAATGTACCCCTTCCGGAAGCGTGTCCCTCGGAAGCAAGGGATCTGGAAACATGGTTCCCGGATGAATGGCTCGACGTACCCGACAGATTTTCTAACGGAAATTCTTCATTAAGAAGAGCGGCATGGGAGCGTATACCTTTTGACGAGAATGTTTCAGGGTCTGAGGATATTATCTGGGCAAAACAGTTGTTGAGCCTGGGCTTTCGCGTTGTATATGTTCCGACTGCTGCCGTCTATCACTCGCATTCCGCTTCTCTAAGGTATGCCTTCGAAAGGAGATTCAGGGAAACAAAAGCTATTGTGGCTGAAGGACAGGGGTTCAAAATGCCCTTTTCAAGCCTCCCGGGGTGGGTGGCAAAGCTGACAAAAGCCGATATCAGCTATGCGAGGCAGAAAGGTTATAACTTTCCCTGGCTTGTACACATACCGCTCTACAGGACATCTCAGGGGCTGGCTCTATATCTTGGATCAAGGGAAAAAGGACATCTGAAAAATATATTTTATCGGAAAAAGATGACCCTGAAGGGCAAGTTGTCGTCCTTTGAGGGGAAAATATCAGCTTATCGCCAGAAGAGTGTCAGGGTCATCAAGGATGAGGGCTTCAACAGCTTTTTCTTTAAGGCCCGAAGGAAGATAGTTACAAGGTTGAATTTATTGAGAGTACCTGTGGAGAATCGCGGCTATGCACCGCCGACCCTGCCGAAATTTCCGACGCCCCGAAAATTCAAGATAATGTTTATTGTAGACCCTGTGGGACACTTGACCAACCATTACAGGGCAGACAACATGAAAGAATATTTGAGTCTTTCAAATATAGAAAGTGAAGTAATGCCTGAAACGGAACTGAACTATCAAAAGATACCAGGCTTTGATGTGGTCGTTCTTTGCCGGGTATTTATGAACTATCACATCGAGAAACTTGTTGAAATGTGCAGATCTCTGAGAATTCCCGTTGTTTTTGACGTCGATGATTTTGTAATCGATACATCGGTTATCGACCATATCCCATCCCTTCAAAACATATCAGACCAGGAAAAGAGTCTACATGCTGAGGGGATACGAAAGCACAGGGCATCCCTCGATGCGGCCGACTTTTTCATCGTTCCCACTGATTATCTGGCGCAAGCCGGGAGAGACCTCGAAAAGAGGTCTTTTGTTATAAGAAACGGCCTTAGTTCTTCCCAGATGCGATTGTGCAAAAAAATACTGGAAACCGGAGTCACGGACGACAAAGACCGCATTGTGCGCATCGGATATTTCAGCGGAACAAAAAGCCACCAACGCGATTTTTCGGTCGTGGTCCCGGCCTTGCAGCGCATAATGAAGGAGTTTGATTATGTTCATCTCTATATAGGCGGACATCTGGATATTGACAGCAGGTTGGAAGCATGGAACGGCAGGATAAAAAAGCTGCCGTTCGTTGATATTGCAACGCTCCCCCATAATATAGCCAGGATCGATATAAATATAGCACCTCTCGAATTGGATAATCCATTCTGCCAATCGAAAAGCGAGTTGAAATACTTCGACGCCGCCCTCTTGAAAGTCCCCACTGTAGCTTCCCCGACCGATGCTTTTAAGTGGGCAATTCAAAGCGGCGTCAACGGCTTCCTGGCATCTTCTGAAGATGAATGGTACAGCTTTCTGAAGAAACTTGTTGAAGATCAGGGGCTAAGAAGCATGATAGGCGAAAGGGCCTATGAACATGCGGATAGAAATTATACTCCTGAGGCCATGGCTCCATTAGTCAGGAAAACATATGAAACGATAATTTCAGAATACCGGGACAGAATTGGAATATCCAAAAGCGCCTTGTCAATAAGCTTTGTAATACCTCCTCCAATTGAAGGCTCCGGCGGTCATAACAAGATTTTTACTGCCGCCAAATATCTCTCTGAGTTCGGCCATCATGTCAGAATGTATTTTCTTAATGACGGAACCTTCGCGGGTCAGCAACAGTTAAGTGAATTTGTAGTTTCTCGTTTCTTTGACTCTGGATCTGAAATCATCCACGGAACGGATAATATTTCTTCATGCGATATATTATGCGCCACCTCATGGATAACCGCATATGCGGTGCGCGACAATAGGGATAAGGCTGCAAGGCTTTTTTATTTTGTGCAGGATATAGAATTCCTTTTCTTTCCCATGAGTGATAATTACCTGAAGGCAGAGAACACATACAGATTCGGCATGCATCATGTATCGTATGGTCCGTGGTGCGCAAAGGTGATCAGGGAAAAATATATGGGAAAGGCGGAGCATATCCCGCTTTCTCTGGACAAGAATATATACCATCCACGACCGGTGGACAGAGGGAGCACCAAAAGGGTCATATTTTTTTCACGGCCCGAGATGCCGAGGCGGTGCTTCTGGCTGGGATTGGAAGCCCTTTATATTTTCAACGGACGAAATCCGGATGTTAAAATAACCCTTTTTGGATCAAGTCAGATTGACAGTTCGAGCGTACCTTTTCCCCATGAAAATTTGGGGATGCTGAGCAAAGACGAGCTTGTCAATCTTTATTCAAGCTCCGATGTCGGGGTAGCTTTCAGCACCACCAATCCGTCGCTCGTTCCCTTTGAGATGATGGCATGCCGGTGCCCGGTGGTGGATCTGGACTATAATGATAATTATATTAATTATGGTTCAAAGGATAATGCCAAACTTGTAGGGATCGGTCCTGAAGAGATAGCCGCCGGCATTGAAGAACTGGTCAACGATGATGCCAAGCGTGAGGAGATTGCTGAAAATGGATACCGGTTTGTTAGTAGCTTTCCCGATGACGGACAGGTTTTCAAGATAATGGGAGATATCTTTTTGAAGGCGTGTGATTTGAAGCCGGCCGTCCCCCTGGGGATAGGAAAGTGATCTGCTTCGGCATACATTTCGAGGCGAATAGAAAATGCGGGATGATTTATGAGAACAAAGGAATAATTGGGAAAAAAAGGATGTTTTCAAAAACTTGAAATATTCAGCGGTTGAGGAGGGTAAGTAAGTGAACAAAAAGTTGTGGGAGGGCGGGAGAAGGCATGAGATCGAGTTTTGGTCCAATTGGCTGGAAACGGGAGGGTCTCACTGGAAGCAAGATTATATTAACCGTTTGGATCCTGCCCTTCCGTTTCAGGACTATCTGATTAAATATTTACCGAAAGGGCCTGATGTCTCGGTGCTGGATGTTGGGTCCGGTCCTCTAACGCCTTTGGGCAAAGTGCTGGCGGGTTATAAACTCGGCATAACAGCCGTAGACCCCCTAGCTGATGAATATAATGATATTTTAAAAAAATATGGGATTATTCCAATAGTGCAAACCCAATACGGCGAAGTCGAACGACTCACAGAAATATTTCCGCGGGATTATTTCGATTTTATTCATGTCTCTAATGCGTTGGATCATAGCTATGACCCCCTGGAAGGCATCAGACAGATGATGGCTATTTTGCGAAGAGGGTGCTATATTTTCATGGCTCATAATACTAACGAGGCAGAGAAAGAAAACTATGTTGGTTTTCATCAGTGGAACTTTTGTCAGGCAGATAACCAGTTTGTGATTTGGAACGAGAAAACAAGAATCAGTATAAATGACATCCTGACGGAGCATGCCGAAGTCAATATCTTTGATCATTTGAACTGGAATGTTGTTGAAATTAGAAAAAAATAACGAAAATTGACCGACTGTTCAATATTATTAGACCGGTATTGAAATGGGTTAACGTTGTTATTTCCCGACCCTCACGGGTAATCTATCCGAAAACGAAGAAAGATCCTCGACAAGCGAGGATGACGGATTGAGGTATTCTGTTGCCGGGTTGATAGTAAAATCAAGGCCGTTTTCGAGGTTTTGGATACGTGACTAAGGAGGGGACGGTTTTAGCGACCTTGATTGTTTATCCTTGGTTTGCGGGTTTGAATAGTTTTTTCCATTCGCAGGTAAATCTTTATTGAGTTTATGAACAGAATCTCGGTAATCATACGGTGTAAGAATGAAGGTAAAGGCATTGATAGAACCCTTAAGAGCATCTTCTTGTGCAGAACGGATCAATCTTATGAGGTAATTCTTGTCGACTCCGGATCAACCGATAACACTCTTGATATTGCACAACGGTATGACGTAAAAGTCTTCACGATTCCTGAATCACGATTCAGCTACGGCTATTCATTAAATTACGGCATCCAGAATTCCTCCGGCGGCATTATCTGCTGTTTATCTGCCCATTGCATCCCGTGCCACGACGACTGGCTTTCCGAATTAATTAAGCCGATTATAGAAGGTAAAGCGCATGCCACATATGGCAGACAGGTTCCGGTTAAGGGAATGAATCCCTTTGAGGAGTTATTTTTGAGCAGGCATTTCCCTGAGGATGGAAAACCATGCGGAAGAGTTGCCTTCTCAAATGCAAACTGTGCGTTTATGAAGGGCATGTGGGAAGGGACGAAGTTCGATGAGCGCATTCCAGGCTGGGAAGATTATTTATGGCATCTCCTCGTGAAGGACAAATTCATATTTCAGTATGTTCCGAATGCGTCCGTTTTCCACAGCCATGCTTTCTCGCTGAGCAGGACACGGACCACCGCATATAATGACGGCCGGGCTTTCAGGTATATAAGAAAAAACTATGCCCTGAACGTTCTCGGCAATATTTCCTCCATGCCGGGCAAATTCAGGTATGCGACAAGAGACATCTGGGGCAATATTGTCTTTTTCCTCCGGAACGGATATGTAGGCTATGTCCCTATAGTTCCTATTGTGAAACTGTATTCTTATATGAATTACCGGAAAGGGTATAATAAATAGAACCTATCTCAAAATTGGTTATCGGTTTAAGGCTGTCATTCCCGCAAGTGGAACGTGTCGGGAATCCTTCTGAAAACAAAGAAAGATTCCGGACAAGCCGGAATGACACAAGAAGCGGATATCATAATATTTCAATTTTGAGATAGGTTCTAGTTACCTTATAGGAGCTTATGTCTGAAGAAATAGGTGCAAATATAGAACCGAATATCCTGGTCTCTTTCATTATCCCCAATTGGAACCACAGGCAGCTGCTGTCCGAGTGTATTTCCTCCATCTGTAGCACGGCAGCCAAAATGTCGCATGAGATAATCGTTGTGGATAATGCATCCACCGATGACAGTGCTGAATCTATCAGGAAGATCTATCCCCATGTCATATGGATCCAGAACAAAACAAACCTCGGATATGCAAAAGCAGTCAATCAGGGAGTAAAGTCATCCCGTGGCGATTTCATCTTCCTTCTGAATAATGATGTCAAATTATTGGATGACGCGGTTGAAAAACTTTTGTCCTTTCTGCGCAATAATCCTGACGCAGGGGCCGTTGCTCCGTCGCTTTATTATCCGGACGGAAGGCTTCAGATCTCATGCAGAAGATTTCCGACGCCATCTGCGCTGCTGCTGGAATTTCTGGGCATCAGTAAATTTGGCTCGTTCAAAAAATGGAAATTGGATGCCGAAGCTCACCATGAGACACGAATTGTGTTACAGCCGATGGCATCTGCCCTCATGATTAAACGGGAATGCTGGACTTCAGTCGGTCTCTTGGATGAGAGATTTCGCATATTTTTCAACGATGTAGACTGGTGCTACAGGCTTTATAAAAATTCGGGTTACAAAATTTATCTCTATCCTGAGGCAAAGGCAATCCACCACTACGGCGCCTCTGCAGACCTCCTTGGACGCAGAAAAAGGATCGACTGGTATAAGGGGATTTTAAGATTGTACGTGAAACATTTTCCGTTTTTTTTATGTTGTCGGTGAAACAAATGGGCTTGATGGTCTGAAGGAGGAGTTCGGCCTCCGTCTTTTTGACAGGGTATCTCAGGGATCTGAGGAATATCGCGGTCATCCTTGTTCCTTGACATAGGCCCTCAAATAACTTATTCTTAACTTGCTGAATATTCAAGAGGAGTTTTATGCATAAAAAGCTTACAGCACTGTTTATAACGGCGAGTGCCCTCGCCTTTTTTTTATTGGCCTCGACTTACTCTTACGCCGGGACAGCGGGCGAAGGGCTGAAGGCTGCCGTCCTGCTGGCGCAGCAGGCATTGCAACCAAAGCCTGAAACAAAGCAGGAACCCGCCAAGCCTCAACCGTCTCCGTCTCCGTCTCCGACTCCGACTCCTGCTCAGTCTCAACCGGCGCCGTCTAATCCGGCACAGACTCAGGCGCATCCTGCGACGGCGCAGCCCGTACTCCCCAAGCCGGAGCAGCCAAAGCCTCAGCCCCGACTTTTTCTGCCTGCGGCGTCACAGCCCGGGGCCAACCCTCAGCCGGCTCAACCGCCCGCTCATCCTGTGACGCAGCCCATGCAAACCGCGGCGCCGTTTGCTCCGGCGAGGGGTGAGGTGAGTTTTAATTTCGATGATGCGGATGTTTATTCCGTGATACAGACAATTTTCGGGGACGTCCTCAGAGTGAATTATGTGATCGATCCGGCCGTCAAGGGCAGAGTTACGTTCAGGTCTGTCGAACCAGTGGCCAAAAAGGACGTTCTGCCTCTGATGGAGGTGATACTCCGCCTGAACGGTATCGGGATCGTCGAGGAGGGAACCCTGTACAGGATAATCCCGATAGCCGACATATCGAAAGAACCGGCGCCTGTCGAGGTCGGCAGGGACCCGGACAAGGTGAAGATAACGGGAAAAGCCCTGGTCCAGGTCGTCGATATCAAATACATGCAGTCATCGGAGATGGTGCGCCTGCTAACTCCGTTCTTGTCGAAGAACGCTGTTATAGTGGACGTTCCCAATAGTAATTATATCGTCATCGTTGACACGGATTCCAACGTCAAAAGGCTGCTCCAGATGGTGAATCTTTTCGACAACGAACAGCTCAAGGCCGTTACACCGCGGGTCTATGTCTATCCCGTACAGAACGGCAAGGCCAAGGATGTGGCGAATGTCCTCCAGCAGATTTTCCTGGGTGCAAAAGCGAAGGCGGCACCAACGACTCCCGTGACTCCAGGAAAAAGAACCCTCCCCGGGCAGCCGGCTGCCGCTCCGCAACAGGCGCAGATTTTTACATCCGAGGGGGGAGGGACCAATTCGCTGGTATCCGATATCACAAAGATAATCCCTGACGACGTTACAAATTCACTTATAATAATGGCCACGCCGGACGATTATAAGACTATCGCAGACGCCATAGCCAGGATCGACACTGTCCCCAGACAGGTGATGATCGAAGGGCTGATTGTCGACGTAACGCTGACGAACAACCTGAGTTTCGGGCTTTCATGGCAGATGAATACCGATCTCAAGATATCCGGCATAAGACCTTTCACTAACAATGTAGATCTGACCGGCAATGGCACTAATAGCAGCAACGTAGGGCTCAACACTGGCAATCTCGCTACAGTACCGACCGACAGGTTCACCTTTGTGGGCTATGATCCGACAGGAAACGTGCGGGCAGTGCTGAGCGCCCTCGAGGACCGGTCCAAGGCAAAAGTAGTGGCTGCTCCCCATATACTCGTAGCAGATAACCGCGAGGCGAGCATCCAGGTGGGTCAACAGATTCCCCTCGCTACATCGCAGACAAATACCCCGATAAACAGCGGGACCGCGGTGGTTAATACGACAACATCTACGATCGAGTATAAGGACATCGGTATTATTCTCAAGGTAAAGCCCCAGGTTAACGACAGCGGACTGGTCGCGCTTGAACTTTCCCAGGAGATATCCTCTCTCGGCAAACCGGTATCAGTGGGAGGGCTGCAAGAGGTCTCCATCAATAAAACACAGGCAACTTCTAACCTCGTCACGCGCGACGGAGAGACTATAGTCATAGGCGGCCTTATAAGAGAAGATACGAGCCACGATCGAACGGGACTCCCGTTTCTCAGCAGGATCCCGATCATCGGGGCACTTTTCGGATCCACAACGGATACCACCACAAGGGATGAGCTCATCATCCTGCTTACGCCTCATGTCATAAGGTCATCGAAAGAGGCCCAGAGCACGACATCCGACTATCTCAAGAAGTATAAGGCGAATACCCAGCTGGAGATAGAGGGACTTATGAACAAAGGCGGCAACAAAGAGGGCGCAAAGGAAGAGAACAAAAAAGAACAGGCCCCCGGGAATTTCCCGGCGGTAAGTCCTTAGTATGGTTGTCTTGTTGCAAATAGTATACACAGCGTGTGGAGGCAGAGACACACTCGGGCTTGAAGGATTCTCCTGTAGGCTATGAAAAACATGGATATACGGGCAGTTAACGGGGAAAGGCTCATGTCCAAGAGCTTGGCAGGGATCTTGCTTGATTATTATAATTTGATCACCCGACATTCAGTCTGAAGGCATTTAAAATGCTTGACATATTAGGAATGTTTTAGTATAGTTTTTAAGACCGTGAGATGGTAAAAAAAGTTTGACGATAAGTGATAGAGGCTACAAGAGAGTTTTACTTATTGCGATATTGTTGTTGGTTTTTTTGAGCGGATGTGTTACAACAAAGGCGAAACAGGAACAAACCGAACAGGAGGGATTAAGAGAGCGGGTAATGGCTTACTGGAACTACAAGATCAAGGGGGAATTCGACAAGAGCTACGGTTACGAGGATCCCTCCTACAGGAAGAGCACGAATCTTGTCGGTTACATGGGGAGTATCAGTTCGGCGGCCCTCAAATGGAAAAGCGCGGAAATACAAAAGATAAACGAAAAAGGTGATGCGGCTGATGTCGACCTGAAGCTCGGGGTGGAAGTCATCCTGCCCCAGATTGACCGCCGCCGCTCGATTCAAATGAATGCCCAGCTTGCGGACAAGTGGGTAAAAGTCGAGGGAGTCTGGTATCATAGGCCTTCGCAACGCGGTATGAAGAGATAATGACGAAATTGTTTTTTTATCATGGATAATTTATGGAATAACAGGCTGTTCATCGGAGAATGTCCGCTTTTGGGGACAGCCAAAATTAAAAGGAGGTGATCGATAGGGCCAAGCGGAAAGTCTTCCGGGAAAGTCGTCATTTAAAATTGATTTTAAAGAATCTGACAGAGTCAGACATATACGCAGATGAAAAAAAGGAGGAGATGAGATGTTCAAAAAGATCAGCATTTTTCTTGCGGCAGTCATGCTTGTGGCACTGGGCGCAGGATCGTCATTTGCATTTGGCACCTACGGAGATAACTACGTAGACGGCATGTTAACAGGTACCACCAACGGCGCGGCCACAAACGTTTTTGTTAATCCTCAGGGAACGGGAGATGCCCTTATCTATGGGTATTACAACGTAAGAAGCAACATGGGCAACCTCTTTACCGTCACCAATACGTCGTCTACATACGGCGTTAGGGCCAGGATAAGGTTCATTGAGGCAAAAAACAGCTGTGAAGTCCTCGACTTCGATATTTGTCTCAGCCACAATGACGTCTGGACCGCCTATTTGCTCAACAATGGCGGCGTTGCCAACCTCAACGTAATCGATACTGATACCGCAATCGATACCGCAGCCTCTCGCGGCCAGATAGCTGGTCTTCTGCCGACCCTTTTCCCTAGCGGAATTGACATGAGATTTGGAAACGCGGTGCAGTGTACAGTGAACACGGATTCTGCGGCCACTACTGTAAACGTCGGCGCCAATGACACACTCGAAGGGTATTTCATCGTCATTGCCGAAGACCAGCTGTCAGAGACTAACACCGGTGGAACGACTTGCGGTGTAAAAGGCGTAAACGGCGCTACCAAGACCCTCTATGATGACCTTGAATCTGGTTCCGTCGACAACGTACTTTTCGGAAACGATTACAGCATAAGCCTGGTTAATGGCAATACATACGCTTACAATGCTACAGCCATCGGTGACTTTACGAATGGAGTTTACAGCAATCCGCCTATCGCTGCTTCTCCGAACCTTGCTGACGGTGATGATGGACTTACGGGTCTGAACTTTGCGTTGACAAAGAGCTCCGTTTCGGGAAGCTACTATGACATCGGCTCAGGCACTGAGATGATTCTTACATTCCCGACGAAGAGGATAACTCAGACATCTGAGTCAAACCCTTCTGATATCTTCGATTCGCCTGCGCCGACCCTCAACGCCGGTCCGGCCGTGCTCATGACGGCGTATGACACTGCGCAGAACTCAAAAGTGAGCGTTTGCCAGCTGTCTCCGTGCCCGCAGTCAACGGAGACTCTCCTGCCTTATGAAGTCAACGTGATCAATATAAACAAGGCCGCTATCTTTGATTCGAGCGTGGAGGTCCCGGTTTCTATTGATTATACAATGGGCTGGCTGAATATTGACCTCGTAAACGCCCTTACTGGAACGCCTGCTGTCCCGGCTCATGCAACTACCGTGAGCCCGGATACGGCCATGGGCCTCCCGGCTATCGGTTATGTCACAAGCGACATTACCTCAACCGGCTGGAACTGGATGCTGCCGCTGGTGTATACGAATACGGTCAACTAGTAACAGGTAAGAGCTTTCAGTAAAAAAGGGGGGCTTTGGCCCCCCTTTTTTTACGCTGATTTATGGAAAGCATGCACCAGCAGCACCGTTATTCCGGCTCCTGCCCCGCCCCGTGCTGGATCGGTCCGAAATCCCTCCGGCTTTTGATCACGATTCCAGCGCGCTTCGTTTGCGGCGGTGACAACCCTAATTGTATTGGCTAAGATTAAGAAGGTTTAATTTGACTTTATAATATAGAAATGTAACAATATCCGTGATGCAAATCACATCCCTCATGTAAAACAAGGGGTATCCTGATATAAAGAAAGCTGTTACGTATTCAGAACTTACCAAGGAGGCAATAATGGGAGATGGACGTCGCTTAGTCAGGTTTCTCCATATATTCATAAGTTTCTTTTCGGCACTGCTTTGTGTCGGGGTTTTCTATCCCCTGATATCAGCGGCGGCCGGTATGCCGGTTCCTTCTTCCGGCCCGCAGGTCTTTATATCATGCGCAGAGGTATCGCCGAGCCTGAACGCGGACCCGTCATTGGCAAACCCCATCGGCGTAGGCACCGTGGCAGTGGGAGGGAATATCTTCGATTTGAAGGTAGGCCTCGATCCCTTCCAAGCCCCGGTCGACATTTACTTTGCATTGAAGGCGAACAGCGGAGACGCCGCTGCGCGGCTTAAAGACTACCTGTATTTCATGACCACGGACAACCAGTTACAGACGCAGTTCGTAGCGTGGAAGACTGATGTGACGAATGTGAGCGAGGACGTGACAGGTGATGTGCCGGTATCCTCTCTTCCTATCGGGACTTATACCGCCTATCTTCTTGTTGTCCCGTCCGGCGCGGTCAGTGCCGGCGATCTCAACAATTATTATCTATGGCAGGCACCTTTTTCTACTGCGCCGCCGTATATTTTCCCATCGTGCATTGATTTCGGAGAGGCAAATTCCGCATCACCCTCGGGGAGCATTGCCATCGTTAATACCGGCGGCGAAAATGTCACATACAACCAACCCCAGACCGGCTCTGCCCAGAGTGCAGGCGATTTTACGATCACTAACGGTCCTGCCGTGAATTGTACAACGCTGCAACCTGGAGGCTGGTGCTCCATGAATGTAACCTTTACTCCCACGGGAACAGGTAAGAAACAAGCCTTGATGACCATTCCCTTCAAAGATAACGCTGGCAACGAAATCAACATTCCCATTGTTGTCCAGGGTGTTGGTTCTTCCACTGGGGCGTGTGTTTCAGGATTAGTTCCCCCGGGCGTAAGCAACTTTTCATCCGCAGGGGGTTCATCAAGCTTCAGCGTGACCGCGAGTTCCGGCTGTTCATGGACTGCAACCAGCAGCAATAGCAGCTGGCTGCAACTTACCACCACTAGTGGTGCGGGCAATGGTACGGTTTACTTTGAGGTTACTCAAAACACAGGAACATCGTCCAGAACCGGCACGATAAACGTAGGCGGGCAAACATTTACGGTGACGCAGGCCGCCGCCTCGAACAATAACACAGCATGCACGAGTCCGACTGTAAGTCCGACGACCTTTTCGCCAGGCGCTGCGGGAGGCACCTATTCCATAAATGTTAGTACTCCCGCAGGCTGCAGCTGGAACGCCGATGTATCCCTCTTTTCAGCTGGATGGATCAACGTCACGACTGGCCGCACATACACCGGCAGTGGGACGGTCAAATTCAGCGTTGCTGCAAGTTCAGGCAACAGGATTGGCTATCTTACTGTCGACGGCAAAAGCATCACCGTGACCCAGCAGGGATCGGGCTGCAGCTACAGCGTTTCGCCAAGCACCCAGACCCTCGGTACCTCTGCTTCCAGCGGCAATTTGACAATAACTGCCGGAGCGAATTGTCCCTGGACGATAGTAAGCACGGACACGAGCTGGCTTACGATCACTTCTTCCGCCAGCGGTGCGGGGAGCGGAAATGTGAGTTACAGCGTGGCGGCAGATACTGCAAATGTCAAAAGGACTGCCTCGATCTTTGTCGAGCAGTCGCCCGGTACTGCGAGCCTGGCGGTGACGCAGGACCCGGGCTCATCGGGGTGTAATTACAGTCTCTCATCTTACAGTAATCCCTTGGGTGTCTCCGGAGGAAGCGGCAGCTTCAATGTGGTGGCGACGGGAAGTGGATGCAGTTGGACGGCAACGAGTAACAACAGTGCCTGGCTCCATATTACCTCCGGAAGTACCGGGAGCGGTGGTGGAACGGTCAGTTACACCGTTGACGCCAACGCGGGCAGCGCCAGGACGGGGACTATAACTGCGGCAGGCCAGACGTTTACCGTGAGCGAGGCGGGCACCGCGCTTCCGCCTCCCACCGGGGCAATCAGTTACTCAAGCCTGCTCGTCAGTGATCCCAAGGGTTGGACTTCCGGCGGCAACCCGGTTAACGGCGTATCGTTCTACAGAGCCACCGTGCCAGCAGGTGATAATACGCTGCAGGTAAACGTCTCTGGAGAAGTTCCGAAAGCCTATAACAACGACATGCTTATTTCGGATACCGATTTTGGATCTCAAAGCAATGCCGTGAGCCTTTACAACCGCTTCCTTGCGGCTTATGGCTATAATGGTGCTGAGGTCTATGATCTGGAATATCCTTCGGGAACGGGGGCGCACTACTGGTTTAAATTCGCCTCCAGCTCCGAATCCGAGACCGTAACAGTCCCTAATGCTGCGGGGACGACCTATTATATAATGGTAATAAACGCCGACCCATATGATAGCCTCTTCCTCATTTACGCGGGAGGGTGGTAGGTGGTAAATACTCTGCGATTAGTCATTTGACAGCTCGGAGGGAGAGGTTCCGTAAGGATACTTCTCCCTTTTTTCTCCGAACGCCGACGTTGCCGTTAAACAACGAGCTGCCACATGACAATGAAGTGCTAAAATAATATGTGAGATTAATAAGCCAGAATCTCTCCCACCAGGAAATTGCAAATTGTTCTGCCATTGACATATCTTGTATACTAGACAAGCAAAGATTTTGAGGCGGGAGGCATGATATGCTCCCCAACTGAGTGCGGCCATCTCATCAGATAGGATTGTTTTCGATTATACTGCTGGCGGTTGGCTCTGTGCCTTTTAGGGAGCAACTGCAACATGGAACCATCTGTCACAGTGCAGGCAGCTGAAGAATGAGCAAAAAGCAGCAGAAGAAAATTACAGGAGCGGAACAGCCGGTCAATAATAAAAGGCACTTTTTCCCTCTTTTTGTATTATTTGTTTTAACCCTCATCGTCTACTCCAATTCCATCAATGGTACGTGGGCGATGGATGACGTCGCGATCAGAAATGCCCTTGACATAAAGGATATACTTCACGTCATCGGTTACAGAAAGATTACTTATCTTACCTTCCAGTTGAACCGGGCAATTGCCCCATTTACACCCGCTTATTTCAGACTCTTCAACATTTTTCTGCACTTCCTGAATTCTTCTCTGGTATACCTTCTTGCATACAGAACGCTGAGGCTGACTTTTCGTAGTCCGGAAGTTCAGCTTTCGAATCGGCGGACAACTTATGTAACGCAGCCCGATGCAGCGGCAAGTGACAACCTCGTGTACTTTGCTGCCTTCTTCAGTGGGCTTGTATTTGCCCTTCATCCTCTTAACATAAATGCCGTTGCCTATATAGTCCAGAGGATGGCCTCACTTGCTGCTTTCTTTGTCATTCTGTCTGTTATATGTTACAGCTATGCATACCATGCTTCAAAAAGGTCAATATCCTGGTCTCTCTATGCATTGAGCGGCCTTTTTATCCTTTTGGGGATTTTTTCGAAGGAGAACGCGGTCATGGCCATTCCCCTTATAATGCTTTATGATTACGTTTTCCTGACGAGATTTCAGGGCAGGATTTTTTTAAAAAGGTTATTGCTCATATCGGGCATTTCTCTTTTCAGCATCGGCGTGGCCTCGCTGTTCATAGGGCTGCCTCACGCATTTATGGAGGTTGCAGGGATATTTGCCCACCCCAATCGACCGCTTTCTACAATAGACCGGAAGGGGTGGATGGCTGTTGACGTATACTGGACCCCGCTTCAACATATCCTTACTGAATGTCGTGTCGTCTCAAGATATATGTTCCTGGTACTTCTTCCTCTTCCCCGGTTTCTCGTATTCGATTGGTGGGGATTCCCGGTATCCACCGGGCTGCTGAATCCGATGACGACCTTGCTTGCCGTGGTATGGCTGGCTGCGGTTCTGATTTTTTCTGTCCGGAAAATCAGACGGTACCCTCTGCTCTGCTTCGGGATCCTATGGTATCTTATTGCGATATCCCTCGAAAGTTTTGCCGCAGTCGGTGCCGACCTGTATTTTGAACATAGAAATTATCTTCCCCTCGTCGGACTTGTCATTGGAATATGCGGCCAGCTGGCCTTTTCATTGCAGGGTAAAATCGGGGGGAAAAAGCTTATTGCAGCTGCCCTCGTGGTCTGCGGGGCGCTGGGTATCATGACCTATTCGAGAAACTTTGTCTGGCATGACTCGGTCACCCTTTGGGCGGATACAGTGAAGAAGTGCCCGGGGGACATGAGGGCAATGATGTCGCTGGGGAACTCCTACCTGAAGGAATTGGACGTGAGAGATGCCGGGAGATACTATGAAGAGGTCGTGAAAGACAGCAGCTACAGGAAACGGCCTTATTTCTTTAATGATGCCGCCTTCAGCCTGGGCATGATGTTTCTCAATCAGGGCGAACTGGGAAAGGCGAAGGACCTGATCGATAAATTCGATTCCGCTGTCTCATCATACAGGCCGAAGATTCTCAGAGGATATTACATGGCACTGCAGGGGAAGGCGGATGGAGCATTGAAAGAGTATAACACGGTGCTGCCTGAAACGGAGGGCCTCGATACCGTTATAGTGTATACACTGATGGGGGACGCATACAGAGATAAAGGCATGTTGGACGAGGCGATCGGCCAATACAACAGCGCCGTTGCGCTTAACCCGCTCTTTTCCGCAGCATATTATGGTATGGGTGCCGCATATATGGGAAAAAGGAATGTTGATCTTGCAAAGCAATACTACGACAAAACGCTGTCCATTGATCCAGATAACAGTCTGGCCCTCTCGGACATGGCCGACCTTATGCTGATCAAACGGTTGCCCGAAGATGCTATGGCTTACGCACGAAAGGCAGTTTCAAAGTCTGCCTTCTTCTATCAGCCGTATCTTACAATGGGCAACGTCCTCACGGTTATGGGAAGGGATAAGGAGGCAGAGGGATTTTACGATGAGGCGCTGAAACACGGAATGCCGGACTATATGCTGCCGTTCAGCCGGGCAAGAGCCTACTATATCAAAGGAGACAAGGAAAAGGCGGACTACTACATATCCCAGCTCAGGAGATACAAGGACCTTCCCGTGAATGTTCAGGCATTGTTGGGGCGGTAGTGAGTTAAAACAGATCGCTGTCTCCGATGGTGTAATAGAAGTTTTTTCTCAGATTTCCCTCAAGATTTTTGCCGGTGAAAACCGGGGGAGTAAGATGGAGGTCGCTGGGTTCCGGTTCGAGCGTAAACCCGAGCGTCTGCAGGAGAGAGTCCCACCAATGGGGCCTGGGTGGAAACCACCCCTCAACAAATTCAGCCCTCCTGCATAGCGGATGCGCCAGGAGGTGGGTGAATACAGTTTTTACAGCTTCCACATCCCCCTCAGCAAAAAGGGCGTCGCCCCAGACAATCTTGGTTCCCTCCCGGTAAAAGACCGACCAGCCCGCCATTCGCTGTCCTCTCCTAACTTTGAGAAAAAGATATTTTCTGTCAGGCCGCTGCATATATCTCCAGCTTAAATAAGGTGCATCGCGTTTGATGAGACATCCGTAAGACGGAGCGACCCGGTAAAAAAAATCCGTCCATGAGGGATCGATCTCTGACACCTCTTCAACTGTCATCCGGGACAGGAAGGCCCTGATCCGGTTAGTGCGCACCGGGAGCGGCCGCACGGTTTCCAGTGTGAGTCTCCTGTAGGGAACAGGCCCTATGTCCGTATAATTGAGGAGCAAGAGTCCAAAACGCCGGCTGTGATGGGTTGTGAAACCATAGGCAAACGGCACACCCCTCCCGTACCCGAATGTGTCACGAAAAAGCATGAAGGTCCTGGCCAGAAGGGAATTCCTGCCTACGCCCACCCCCCTGTACTGATTCCTTGTCATCTTGTCGCCTATGTGATATGTCATGAATTCCGCCGCGGAGGTACCGGAGGAATCGCTGGAGTAAACCATTACGGGATAGCCTGCGTACTGCGCCGCCAACCGGCCATCTCCGGCTACGGCGAGACTTATGAAATAGGAACCCAGGGGGTTGTCCCTGTATTTCCAGTACCAGTGAGAAATGTCGCGCTGCTGGGAGAAGACTTCGTTGAAAAGTTCGTTAATCTTTTCTTCATCGCCAGGCTGATAAATCCTTATGACGAATGTGTCCCGGTCGCTCGCGGTTCTTTCTGCCTCAGGACTCATCTGATCCATTTCCTCCCTGGAAACTACTCTGAACCCCGGTCCGCATGCGGGAGACGCTCACTTCCGGCCCTGTACGTATATTGCCAGGCGGTCTTCGTTACAGAGCATACCAGGTCTTCATCGAAAAATGTCTCCGGCAGGGCGTTGTGCCATGAGGTACATTCCGGGCAGAGAGGAACTTCCGAGAATCTTCCCTCGTCGTGGAGCCTTCTGCAGCGTGTGAAACGGTCGCCTTCCCATATCGTCCGCAGGGAGTCGCGGGAGGCATTGCCCATCTTGCCGTCGTTGAACCAGTCTTCGCAGCAGAGTCCGACGCTTCCGTCCCAGTATACCACCATCATTGTCGACAACATATAACAGGGAATTCTCCGGACCGCTGGGCGATCGGCGATAAGCGGGTTTTCTCTTGTACCCAGACGCCTGCAGGGAGATATGCAGACTTCGTTCACTTTCGAAAGCCAGAAACGAACGAAGTCCGGGACATCGGCTTTCATTTCGTCCTGCACAGTCATATTTACCATTATCCTGAGATTCGGTCGAAGGCTGCGGGCAAGCTCTATAAAATTCAATACGTTCTTTCTCACCACATGATAATCCGCACCCCGCCGGTATCTGTTAAAAAGTCGCTCGTCAATGCCATCGATGCTGAACCCGATCCATGACATGGGGGCATCCAGTATCTCCCTTGCCTTCTCCGGACCCAGAAGTGCAGCATTGGTAAGGAACCCCGTATCCAGATTGTTATAGCGACCGGCTTCCCGCAGTATCGGGACCATCTGGCTGTGAAGGAGGGGTTCACCTGCTCCGTGAAGAGCGACCCAGACCCTATCTGAACTGCTCGCAGATATTTCGGCCAGCAATTTCCTGGCGAGATCAAAGGCCATGAACCCCTTTTCCCGTCTTCGCTGAACCATTGGGCTATGGAAATTGCACATTGTGCACCGGAGATTGCAGTGGTTAGTCAGTTCGAGAAAAAAAGTTCTGGCCGAGGGGATAGCGTTTTGTTTTGTTGATGAATGCCTGGGAGTATCAACCATATGTTTCATGCCCCATTATGCTTTTTCACACCGGATCTTATTGCTCAGGAGCAAAAAGGCACTTTCCATTATAACATTTACGGTCATACCATATCCTTAAGATAGAACCAACCAAGCCAAGACTCCGGTGAGCGCTTTACTACGCGTTCGAGCTCGCCGGACCATTTCCGAAGATCCAACCCCTCGCGGCAGGAAGAGACCGGAGAGAACGAGATTTCGTAAGGTCTGTCGAGTCTCGCAAGAGAACTGATAATCGTTGCAACCGGAACCCCGGCCGCATCGTGAATCCATCTGCAGCCCGAGGGTATCCATATCCAACGATCGAAGAACTGAATCTTTATCCCCCTGCCGGCGTATCCGGGAACGTCAAGCACCATTATTATGGAGTAACCGTCCTTCAGGAGATCGACGCATCTCCTTACCGTGTTGCCCTCATCAGTGAGGACAACGGGCATCAGTCTGGCGAGAGAACGTGAACTCGCTATGCCGCTTTCCCTGAGGAGATTGGCGGAGCTTCGGTCGGCCGAAGGATCGGCCATCACGTATGCGACCTTGGCGCCTAACTCATGAAGCGCCCAGGGAATGATGAAATAGTAAGAGGTATGGGCCGACAGCAGGAGCATCGGGCCTTTTTCCCTCAGAATGGCGGCAACGCCGCGCAGCGCCTCCATGTCGATCATTCTGTCCAGATATTTCGTTTTTCCATCCTTTAGCCAGAGATGTTCGAGAAGCACCCTGCTTTCCAGAAAAAGGAACGTCCTGACAGCGGATTCCGCAGCCTGCCGGTCAATCCCGAGGATATCCGCCATGGAGGGCGCGGCAAGTCCAACCGTACGCTCTTCGAAGCGAAAAGAAGAGCGGTCCAACCCCTTGCCCACCATTCCTGACAAAGAGTTTAACTTGTAAGCAGTGCGCGGCCCGAAAACTTGCAGGAAGGGCGTTATTATGCGGTAGTTGAAGAACAAAAAGGAGTTATGCAAAATAGCCCTCCAGGTTGATTAACATCAGGAGCTGTTCCGGGTGGTGACGGATAAACTCGTCCAGCCGTGATGCATAGAACTGTAATACTTCTGAGGAAGTAAGATCTTCGGGTATCCGTGTGAACCGCACTACCCTCTTAAGCGATCCGTTGCCGAACTCGACTGAGGCCAGACAGAGTACGATCGGCAGTCCGCGGCTTCGGAACATTTCCACCAGTCTGGAAGGGAAGGCCGACTTTCCGTCCAGGAAATCAACGCTCTGTCTCTTTTCCGTCAGAAAGGTACGGGGGAGGTCCAGCAATGAGAAAATCAAAGTCTTCCCGGATGTCGTCAAAATCTTTCTCAAGTCGCTGGAAAACGCTCGGGTTCTTGCGTATAGATAATGCCCACCCGAATGATGGCGTTCACTCCATTTCAGGTTGAGTTTGTAGACCCACCTGAAAGGGGGCTCGATGTCAGAGAGGTCGGGGATGAATGCGATAGGATGTACGGTGAACCCCAGTGCCCCCATTGCCGCTCCCGTTTGATAAATACTCCCCGTATGTGCATAGAGCATCAATACCGGCCCTTTTTCATAGAGCTCCCGGACCAACTCGATATTGTGGAAGGTGTTGAATCTGTGAACCGTCCTGCCGTTGAGGAATGGGTAGAGAAATACATCCGCCTCGCGGACAGTGGACACAAGATTGTAAAGTTCGAACAGGTTCCCTGCTTCTCGCCCCCTGAGAAAACTGTGCGTGGCGCAGGCTTTTGCGACAGCCTCTTGGTACATAGAGGCACGCGGTCCTCCCGGACATATTCTGAGAATCTCGTCAATACTGCGAAATTGTGAAAGGGCGAGTCTTGCGGCGAACACGGGAAGCCCGACGAAATAGTGCGCGGACTCTTTCAGGAATTTACGGATTCCCATGACGGACTATAATTTTTCGGTTTTCCGGGACGACTCAAGCATATTTCTTATTTTTTCAAAAATGTTCTGAATATTCCTATTCGCGTAAGTGTCGCGAAATCTGTCGGCAGTTTCGACCACATATGCTGCCGGCAGTTCCGGGGTGTCGAGAGATGGCACGCAGAAGTCCCACTTGTCACCGGGGTGGTCCCGGACCATATTGTTATCGTACGCCAGCTTTGCCAGTTCCGTACCGGGAAGCGGTTGGTAAATAAAAGGTATAGCGGCATCAGGCTGGATGGCGTCGTTGAGCGCTATGGTGTTATGCATTGTCTCCCTGGTTTCGAAGGGCATGCCGAAGATGTTGAATGTGCCTATGAGGACCCCGTATTTCTTAAGGAGTTTTGCTCCCCGTATTATGGTTTCGTTTGACATTTTACGGTTGAGATAGTTTATTCGGTACCCCTCATCGCCGGATTCGAGACCGAAAAGAAACAGCCTTAACCCGCTTTCAACGAGTAAGGATACGGTCTCTTCATCGATCAGATCAATTCTGCTCATGACCAGAAATGGAATGCCGACGTCTCTGCGGTAGTGCAGGCAGAAGTCCCTGACCCATGGTTTGCTCATGGCGAATGTCTCGTCCATGAACTCGAAGAACTCGGGCCTGTATTTTTCTGCGAGATTTCTGATATTCCGTACTGCCACATCGGGGAGATACCTCCGGACAAACCGCTTTACTCCGCCGTAATGTCCGATCAGGGCGCTGTTGCTGCAGTAAGTGCATCGGTAGGGACAACCCCGACCGGTTATGACCGGCAGGGAAAAAATGCCGCCGGGAGAGAGGGCGCCGAGGTGTTTCTGCTTCAGACCGTCTTCACCCGCGAAGATGTCGTAATCCATGAACGGATAGTCGGCAAGCCTTTCGACAAGCCATCTCGTCTCAGGCACCGCGCGACGGGAGTCATTCTTGAAGATTATTCCATCGATAACGGGCGGACTGCCGGCGTTGAGCGGCAGGTGCCTCAGGAATTCAAGGATCGGCCGCTCGCCTTCCCCCGTGCAGACCGCATCTATTCCCGGATACGTCAGGACTTCTTCCGGCGCAAGGACGGCATGATACCCGCCCGCAATGATGGGGCCGTCGAACTGTTCTCTTAGAAGTGAAATAACGGACTTGATCTTGTGCCAGTTGAAGGTCATTACGGAAAAGGCTACTACTGTCGGCTTTTTATCCAGGATGCCTGCTGCGACTGAATGAGGAGAATCGCAATGGTTCTGTGTTTCCCTGTAGACGACCAGCTCCGTCACTATATTCTCCCGGTTGAGTGCTGCCGCAAGGAACCCTATACCGAAGTTGAATTCGTGGTCATGGGTCTGGAAGCAAAAAACGACTTTAATATCCTTCATGAAAGTACCCTCCTATACTGCGATTACGTGGCGGTCCATTTCAATAGATCCACTTATATCCGACAAAGGTCATTCCCAGTTCCTTACCACCGTGCATTACCTGTATGCTTTTGGTCCTCATCATGTCATAAGGGTGAAGAGCGTGCTCGTCGGCTATAATGGCCCCAAAACTGTATATGCCCGGTAAAAGCGGCAATGAGTCTATCTTTACCCGAAACTCCTGACCGTCATGGAAGTCGATAAGCGGGAGCCTGTCGAAGTTGGTCATGGTGAGGAAGACCATCACCTCGTCGTTTCGCAGGATGCCGAATCCGATGTGTCCCCTGGGGCGGTCACCGCTCAGACCGATCTTGAAGTAAAGCGTGACCGGTTCAAACGTCCTCAGTATGTCTGCTTCGTTCCCGTTCTCGTCGAGGAGTTTCATGTCAAAGATTTGGATGGTTTTTGCGACAGGATCGGAGTCTGTCATATGGCTGGCTTCTTCGTTGAAGGAAGCGGACTTGGCACGTTCATAGTTCTGATAATCCATGATCACCTTTCCGGTTGGACCAACGCTTTTCATCCGTCCGTTGCAAAGCCATATAGCCCTCGTGCAGAGCTCCTGAATATGGTACATGCTGTGGGTGCAGAAGACTATCGTTCTGCCGGACTCCTTGAATCCCATCATCCTGTCAACTGATTTCTTCTGAAAATATTCGTCTCCGACGGAAAGCGCCTCGTCGACTATAAGGATTTGAGGGTCCACGGAGGTGGCAATGGAGAAGGCGAGCCTGATATGCATTCCCGACGAATAAGTTTTCACAGGACGATTGATGAAGTCGCCAAGTTCTGAAAAGCCTATGATTTCGTTTTTCTTTGAGTCAATCTCCGCCTTGGACAGTCCCATGAGATAGGCGTTCAAATAGATATTTTCTTCCCCTGTAAACTCGGGATTAAAGCCGGCGCCGAGTTCGAGCAGGGCAGCCGAGCGGCCGTTTATTTCTAGCGTTCCCGCCGAGGGTTTCAGGGTCTTCGCGAGTATCTTGAGGAGGGTGCTCTTCCCGGCTCCGTTTTCTCCGATTATCCCTATGGTTTCCCCCTGCAATACGGAGAAGTTTATACTGTCGAGAGCCGTAAACTCGGTATGAAAAGACCGCCTGAGAAATATCTCCTTGAGCCTTAATGCAGGTGACCCGTATATCCTGTAAGTCTTTCTAAGGTCCTGTGCGTGGATGGCGATCATAACCAATCGGCGAATTCATATTTTAATTTGGTAAAGATGAAGGCCCCTGCCAGGAAAAAAAGAGATGTCCAGAAAAGCGCAAGTACGATTATATTCCAGCCGGGGAGACTGTTGCCGACGAGCAGAGACTGGTAGATGGCGACGATGGGATATAGTGGGTTCAACACCATCAGCTTTTGTGCCCAGCCGGGCAGCATTGCCATAGTGTAGAGCATCGGTGTCAGATAGGCCCAGAAGTTGACTATAACCTGCATCAGCTGGATTACGTCCCGGAAGAAAACTGAAAGGGTCGACGTGAGGAAAACTATCCCGGCAGTAAAAAAAAGCTGCAGCAGAATGACGACGGGCAGCGCAAGGATAATGCCGAAACTGCCAATAAAGATGATCTTATAAAGTGCCAGGAGAACAAGTGCGATTCCGTTTGTCAGGAGGGCGGCCAGTACCGACTTTACCGGCAGGATCTCGATGGGGAAAGAGGTCTTCTTGATAAGGTTGGCGTTATCCGCAAGCGACATAGTCCCCCGCATAAAGCCTTCGGACATTATCATCCAGGGAAACAGTCCTGCCATGATGTAAATGGCGGACGCGCCGGCTCCGCCGTGTGATGCCACGCGCAGTTTAAAGATATATACAAACACAATAATATATGTAGTGAACATAAGGATGGGATGAATAAAGTTCCAGAGAAGACCTCCTATGGACCCCGCAAATCTGCCCTGAATGTCCCTCAGGACCATCTGCCACAGGATATGCCTGAAAAGGAAGAAATTTCGGGCCACAGAGACAGGGGACGCCATCATTTCTTTAAAATATTCAAATTTCATACCGGATTACCGCACAGACCCAGGCCGGGAGGCTCTTTCATCTTTCAACAGTCGTATCGCAAAAGCTCAGTGTTCTCCGCATTGCCTTTAATTATAACACTTCAGTTGCAAAATAATTAATCGAGAACACTAGTGTCCGACTGTTAAGTGAATAAATTCAACTGGTTTCGGGAATCTAAGATTTCCGGGACCAGTGTTGTTTCCGTAAGTAGTTGTAGTAGCGATGTTCTTTCGAAAACAGAGACGCTGAGAATTTGTAAAATAGTGTAGAGACTT
>JBJKOV010000438.1:0-1823 GCA_046707105.1 Thermodesulfovibrionales bacterium | reverse complement strand
ATATCCGCTTCTTGTGTCATTCCGGCTTGTCCGGAATCTTTCTTTGTTTTCAGAAGGATTCCCGACGCGCTTGGCTTGCGGGAATGACAGCCTTGAACCGAGAACCGATTTTGAGATAGGTTCTAGTAAAAAGTGAAAGGTGAAAAGGCTTACCTCAACCACAGCCTTAACGTTGACCTTAGCCTCAACCCTAACCTTATGCCCTATCCCGTCATTTCCGTTATCATAGTCAATCTGAACGGCGAGAAATATCTCCGGGACTGTCTCGATGCCCTCTCTGCACAGACCTTCAGGGACTTTGAGGTGATAGTTGTAGACAACGGATCGAGGGACGGGTCGCTCGATCTTATGAGGGATGAGTTCGGGTGGGTTAAGGTAGTTCCCCTGGACGAGAATACGGGCTTTGCCCGGGGGAACAATATCGGGTTTGGGGCATCTTCCGGGAGGTACATAGCTACCCTGAACAACGATACCGTGGTTGACAGGGACTGGCTCAGGGCGCTCGTCGGGGCCGCCGGTGCGGACGAAAGGGTCGGCATGGTCGCGTCGAAGATTCTTCTTGGCAGGGAAGGGAACCAACTGGATTCAGCCGGAATGCTCGTTTATCCCGACGGTATGACGAGGCAGAGGGGAAGGGGGGAGCCTGACGACGGCAGATTCGACCTGCCTGATGAGGTCCTTTTCCCGAGCGCCTGTGCCGCGCTATACAGGCGTGACATGCTCGAAGAGACGGGTTTTTTTGACGAGGATTTCTTTTCCTACTGTGAGGACGCTGACCTCGGGCTGAGGGCGAGGCTTGCCGGCTGGAACGCCGTGATGGCCCCGGGGGCGGTCGTAAGGCACCTCTATTCACAGACAGGGGGACAATATTCAGACTTTAAGGCCTACCATGTCGAACGGAACCATGTCTGGGTCCTGCTGAAAAATCTGCCCCTTTCTTACATATTCCTGTTCCCTTTTTACACCGCATGGAGATATATTATTCAGGTTTACGGCCTTTTCTCGGGCAGGGGGAGTGTTGCAAGGTTTGCCGAGACTGCGGGAAAGGGCCGTCTGCTGAGCATTGCCGGCAGGGCCTGCCGGGACGCCCTGATCGGGCTCCCCCGGACCTTAAGGAAAAGAAGAAACATATGGAGGCGCAGACGTGTTGATATGTCTGAATACAGGGCGGTGCTGAAAAAGTTTAGAATAACGGCGGAAGAACTCATGTTGAGGGAATAATTGAAGATCCTTGTAGTCGTTCCAGCCTTTAACGAGGAGGACAGCATCGTCGGCGTGATAGAGGACCTGCGCCTCAATTTCCCGCAGGGCGACATCCTCGTCGTAAATGACGGTTCTACCGACAGTACATCTGACAAGGCCAGGGCCCTAGGCACGGCTGTCATCGATCTGCCTTATAATGTCGGTATAGGCGGCGCGATCCAGACGGGGTTTCTATATGCCCTCAGTGCCGGTTACGATGTGGCCATCCAGTTCGACGGCGACGGCCAGCATATGGCCGACGAGATCCCGGAGATCTTCGAGCCCTACCAAAAAGGGGGGGCCGACCTTGTGGTCGGTTCCAGATTCCTGTCGGAGGGTGGTTTTACGTCTTCGATGCAGAGGAGGATCGGATCGATCATCCTTTCTCTGGTGGTGTCGACACTTACCGGAAAGAGGATCACTGATACCACGTCGGGATTCAGGGTATACAGCCGGAGGGCGTTGGAGTTTTTTTCCTCGCTGTATCCTGAAGACTATCCGGAGGTCGAGGCCCTGATACTCGCCCATAAGAAGGGGTTGAAGATCGAGGAGGTCCCTGCCGAGATTCAGCCCAGGGCGGC